>DAIUEA010000117.1:5324-6208 GCA_036845365.1 Limnohabitans sp.
CCCTTGTCTTGTAGGCACTTCGTTAGACGCAAGGTATTGCGCCGCTATCAAAGAGACCCAACTCGTGGCAGTTTCAAACAAAGAGACATCAACTGTTTTACCTAAATTATTTTTTTGACGCTCATAAAGAGCTGTCAAAATACCGATGATTCCCCACAAACCTGTTCCTAAATCCACAATCGATGCGCCTACCCTAACGGTTGGTCTACCTGGCTCTCCGGTGGTACTCATCAGTCCGCTAAATGCCTGCATGAGTGGATCGTAACCAGGTTGCTGACTCAAGGGGCCGGGGGAGCCGAAGGCACCAAAATTACAAAAAATCAAACTTGGCTTGAGGACTCTGAGAGACTCAGCATCTAGACCTAATTTCTCTACCTGACCGGGTCGCATGTTTTGAACCACAATGTCGGCTTGTTCAACAATGATCTGTTTGAGTTGATTGAGCTGTTGAGGGTCGTGAAAGTCGCAGACGATAGATTCTTTATTCCTATTTAAACTTTGAAAATAAGCGCCTGAGCCCTCCCAAAAGGGTGGGCCCCATTTCCTTGCGTCATCTCCTGTAGGTTTTTCCACTTTAATGACTTTTGCACCAAGTTCACCAAGAATTTGTCCGCAAAAGGGTGCCGCCACACTGTTGCCGAGCTCAAACACAATGAGTCCAGCTAATGGCTTGGGGGACTGTTGCGAGTGGGTACCTTGCATGGATTGGGTCATTATTTTTTATTCAAAGTATTAGGTAAAAGCCATAGCTCTACAAAATAATATTTGTGTGTAGACTCACAAGTGTAGGGGTGATGCTCAAAAATTTCTTTTTTTGTATTCTTTTTATTTGCCTTTTAAATCTCAAACTATTTTACTAAAACAAATTTACGACTAGCTTGTAA
>DAIUEA010000118.1:0-6133 GCA_036845365.1 Limnohabitans sp.
CCTCTCTAAGGGTGGCATTGATTAAAGTCTGATAGCCTCTCCCACCAGCCTGCGCGCGGTACCAGCCAAGTACGTCTGGGTCAAGCGTAATATTGATTTTTTTCTTTTTAAGTTCCGAACGAAAAGCCACCTTACCTTCAAGGGGGGCAACCTCCTTGCCGGCAATCTTCCATACGCCACGATCAAGGCCAAGTTCTGTTAATTCTGGAAGTTCATCGTACTCTTGTGATGATATTTCGTGCAAATCAACTTTTGCTAAATTACTGCCTAAATTTTGATTGTTCGCGCTCATTTGCTTTCCTCATAGAGTAAATGTGGCGAGCATCGCCACGTTGAACATAGCCAACCACCATCAAACGACCATAGAAGTACCCAAAACAAACCATGCGTTTTTCACCATAGTTCTGTCTTTCATCCTCAAATTCAAGCGTTGGACCGTCAAAAATCACTTTAGCATCCGCAAAATCAAGACCACGGTCAACTAATGTTGTTTGTCGCTTCGATTCATGCCAAGTTAACTTAAAGCTCATTTGACGTATTTTAAAGATAATTATCTCCATGTCAAGATGATTATGGAGATAATTAGAAGTGATCGAATTCTATAGTTTTGAACGACTTAAAGGGGAGACTTTACAGTAGATGGAGGTTAGCGATATGCATTAATTCGGTGCAGGGTGATATTTCAGGTAAACCTGCGGCGGTGATTGAGTGGGCGTAGTTCAATGGCAGAGCTTTGGCTTGCCCAGGCCAATAGTGAGGGTTCGATGGGGTTCGATGGGGTTCGATGGAATTCGATGGGATTAGCCCGCTCCGCTCCACTGCACCACTAAGGTATCAATCCAAGCTGATATTTTTGCGCTCAATTAATTTTTGATAGGTTTTTTCTTTTATCTCAGCGTTCTTGCGTATTTCGTCTGGCGTCCAGGTAAGCCCCTCAAACGCAAACGTATCAAACCGTGCCTTCACCTCAGGGTCCGAGAGCACCTTGATAACGTCAGCATTTATTTTGGATTTCACCTCTGGTGCGACCCCCTTAGGCGCTAATAAACTGACGAAGGAGTTGACCACAAATCCTTGAGGCCCACCTGCCTCGCCAACGGTTGGAACATCGGGCATGATCGACAGCCTTTTTGTGGTTGCTACGGCTAGATATCTTATTTTTCCAGCCTTATAGATACCCTGACTAGAGGGAATACTTCCCAAACTCCATTGCACATCGCCGGAGCCTACAGATGTGAAGAGCTGGGATACCTCACGGTATGCAACGTGGGTCATCTCCGTATTGGTTAATAACCCAAGCTCCTCCCCCCCCAAATGCCCAGGACTGCCCACACCCCAAGAACCGTAGCTCACTCGTCCTGGCTCGGCCTTAGCTGCAGTAATCAGATCTTTCATGCTCTGCCACTTAGAGTCGGTTGCCACTGCGATCAGAAAGGGGGTCCTAAACATAGGAGCGACTGGGTCCAATGCGTTCAATGTGACAAAACCCTTTGACTTATACAGATGAGGAAGTGCTGCAAGGTGTTCGCTATCAAGCTGAATTAATGTGTAGCCATCAGCGGCCACGTGCACAACGGATTCGATCGCAATGAATCCGCCCCCACCAGGTTTGTTTTGAATTAATACAGGTTGCCCCCATAATTTAGAGAGTTTCTCCGTAACTTGTCTGAGCACAGCGTCAGGACCACTCCCCGAGGCGAACGCAGTGACGATGGTCACAGGCTTGGACGGGAAAGTTGCCCCCTGCTGAGCGTCAGCCTGAAGGCAGACGGCGCTCATAAAAGCAAAGGCACCCCATTTCAAAACTTCAATAATTTGAGATAAACGGATTTCAATCATAGGTTCTCCAAAAAACGGGGGTTAAGCTGCATTTGCTAATCCAACACCTTTAATTTTCACAATCTTGTTAATTACTCACCCCATCGATGACAAGGGTTCCATCTATTTGCTCCTCTCGTAAGGATTCGAAAAATTAGGGAGACACTCTAACCTCGTAAACACCCAACTTGCGGTGCAACGGGGACTCGTCTGCCATAAATAAGAAGGTCGGCTGATTGGCGCTTAGGTTCGTTAACGTCACGCACGTGTAACCCGGCGCGCAACAAGTATCTGCCGCTTCCAGTTTGAACTCCTCACCCACCACCCCAACCGAGCAAGAGCCCTCGATGACGTGATAAACGCAAGAGGGCGAACGAACAGGCATAGATAATTTTTGACCCGGTCGCAGCATTAGTGCGTAAAAACCCAATATGTTCTCAGCATCTCCCCCCGTCTCAGGATTCACATAAGTGACCATGACCGTGCTCAGTCCCGGCTCAGCTAAGCCCAGCGACAAAAGCGACTCTTTGACCTCAATCCAAGGATAACGAATCACCGGATAAGCCCGAGTGCTTCTCTCAAAGTCACGGGTTGGAACTACACCGCCGTATTTATAGATTTTGTCCCCCCTAACTTCGTCAGTAGGCTGTCTCTTGCCGTTGATGTGATAAGAGGCCTCCATGTAATAGACCAGTGGTAAATCCAATACGTCTAGCCAAACTACGGGCTTGTCCCCGTCATGTCCGTGTTCGTGCCATTGCCCAGTGGGAGTCAATATAAGGTCCCCACGACTCATGGGGCATTTCTCCCCGTTAACATTGGTGTACGCACCCTCGCCCTCGACAATTATTCGAACTGCATTGGGGGTGTGTTTATGCGCGGGAGCCCATTCACCCGGCAACAGTAACTGCATCCCCAAATAAATAGCTGGACTTGCCTGCATCTTCTCTAACCCATGACCCGGGTTAGCAAGTACCAAGACACGTCGTTCTGCTTTTTCGATAGGAGTGAGCTCCCCGGCTTTTAAGAGCAAAGGCTTAATGGACTTATAGGACCAGAAAGTGGGTGCTGTATGAGGCCTAGGCTTGTCTGGCGGCATTACACCACGCAAATTAGGCCATAAAGGGACTAAATTTTGCTGTGCTAAGGCCTGGCGGTACTCCAGCGGAAGATCCTCCAACCGGGCTAAATCACTCATTTTTATTCCTGTATTCAACAGTTAATTTTAAGAGGCTGAAACAAATATTTATCCCTTTCCGCCCCACGTGTTCAATTCTTTTAATTGCTCAATCAATAAAATTTAGGCGACGCATCTTAAAAGACTTAACTATATCGTCGTTATAGACGCTGAAAACCCAATATAGGGTAAGTACTTCCTAAAGTCCGAAAACTCAGAACACAGCCGCAGTGTCTTTAGATTTTTACCTTGAAAGCAGGTTAACCAAATAAAGATTTAATCAACGCTTGCGGGCATGCGGACTCTCAGGCCATCGGTAAACCGACTTAACCACTCATCATAGATTTTCAAACTGAAAATCAGTGCGGAATCAGTCTGTCAACACCCCGCCCAGTCACCGTCAAGTTATAGCCAAATGAGTGGTTGGGGTCACTGCCTTAACGACATTGTGCTCTTGCTCAAATGTGCCCAGTGAGGGCTCAGTCAAGGGTTTTGTCTAGAGCGTGTTGCAGGGCGGGAAACAGAACAAATACGCCCGTACACCGAGTCAGACCAGCATCCAGGGCGTTGATACAAAGGCACCGTTGGCTAGGACGAGTACAAAGAAGTCTCGCGATGCAATGAGCTTGAATTGAAAAAAAGCAAGCTGAGCCACAGAAACAAAAGGGTATTTTTTTGAGTGACGTCCAGCTACTCAGCCCTTTGATACTTCCTGAAAACGCGTTTGAGGACTGATTTGCTGCCCGCTTGGATGCAAGAGATCAACACTCAGTCTGCAAGGGAGGAGAACCCTTTATCCTGAGAGAGGGTTTCCCCGCTTGTTGATTACGGATTCAAAGGCTGATACTAAAAGTATGGCTTATGAGGTGCTCGTCATCGGTCGTTGTACCGATGAGATAGATACCAAATCCATAACCACTATCTCACTATCTCACTATCTCACTATCTATTTAACATCATTTAACAAACTGAATTCACGAGGAAGAGACTATGACAGAGAACGCGAAGAATGAAGGTGCAATCAACAGCCGTCGCGGCTTTTTAAAGTCAGCCGGAACTGCCGGCGCAGTTGCCGTTGCAAGTGCATCCGGGGCAGTGCAGGCAGGTGCTGCATTGGAGCCAGGGGGTAAGTCTCGCAATATGCATAAGGGGTCATACGATTTACCAAAAGGTATGACTTTGGTCAGTATCCGTAAGCACGACGGCGACACGCTGGGTGTCAAAACACCGCATGGAATACTTGACGTGCAAGCAGCCGCCAAGGCACTGAATATGCACCCCCCTCTTACTTTGGATGAAATGCTGCAAGAAGGCAGCGCCGTAAAATTGCAAGATCTTATTAAAGTTGCAAGCAAAACCAAGGATGCCAAATTTTATTTGGATGAATCCAAAATTACACACGGGCTGCTGTTCAAAAATCCCGGGAAAATTGTCTGTATCGGCCTCAATTATCGAGAGCATGCAGCCGAGGCTAATGAGCCCGTTCCAAAGGTGCCAATCCTATTCAATAAGTACAACAACACGCTCAACAGTCACAATGGCACCATCAAGTTGCCTACCGATGTTTCGACCAAGTTTGACTACGAGGTTGAACTCCTCGTAGTCATCGGAAAGCGAGCAAGCAATGTCTCCAAAGAAGATGCTTTGAATTACGTTGCCGGTTATTGCACCTCCAACGACTTCAGCTCACGAGAGCTTCAAATTGAACTTGATGGCAAGCAGTGGATGTTAGGTAAGACGCTAGACGGCTTTGGCCCGATAGGTCCATATTTCGTTTCATCTGATTTAGTAACAGATCCAAATAATTTGGATATCGAATGCCGAGTCAACGGTGAAGTACGGCAAAAATCCAATACCAGTTTTTTCGTTTACAACGTTCAATACCTCATTTCATACATCAGCAAACATTTCGCACTAGAACCGGGAGATCTCATCTTCACCGGTACTCCCTCGGGTGTCATCGTGGGTTATCCAAAAGAAAAACAGGTCTGGTTGAAAGCGGGAGACAAGGTTGCTTGCTCTGTCGCAGGTCTTGGAGAGTTGAAGTTCGATTTGACTTAAAGTCGGGATGAAATCTAAACACTGTATCAATTGACGTCCTCCCCTGGCTTTAGGCTGGGGAGGATGTCAGGGCCAAAGATATTAAATTAGTTTTAAGATAACGAGCGAATTTACAGTGCTAGTAGATTCCCTATGGGACTCTTTTTTTTACGATTAGAGGGACTAGAATTCGGACAAACTTCAACCCCGTTGAATATATAACTTTATTTTATTTGGAATACCTTATGAAAAGTATCGCCCTGCTAGTCGCTAGTTTATTTGCCACTAGTGCAATCTCGATCTCACAAGCAGCTATGCCAATGAATGTCTCCAAAAAAGATATTGGCGGAGTCGTGGCTAGCCCCATGGGACCAGAAGCTGGTGTTTGGGTCATTGCAGAAACAACTGATTTGCCAACTAAGTTTGCAAAAGTCGTCGTCACGGATGATCAGGGTCGTTTTTTAATACCTGACATGCCCAGTGCCAAATATCAGGTTTGGGTCCGTGGTTATGGTTTGGTAGATTCCCCCAAAGTAGCTGCCGTGCTGGGTCAAACACTTAGTTTAAAAGCGGTTGTTGCTCCGGATGAGAAATCTGCTGCGGCCTATTATCCAGGTATGTACTGGTATTCCTTGCTAGAAATTCCTGCTGAGAGCGAATTTCCAGGCACAGGAGATAAAGGCAATGGTATTCCAACGTTCTTGAAAAAACAATATTACTGGACAGATACGATTAAGAATTCCTGTCAATCATGTCATGCACTGGGAAGTGGTGGTATGCGTAATGTGCCCGCCTTATTTAAGGAAAAGGGCAAAGGTGATTCTTTTGTAGCTTGGGCGCACCGCACGCAGGCTGGTCAAGCCATGGCTTATATGGGTCTGGCGTTGGGTCGCTTAGGCCCAGAGAAAGGACTTGAGTTATTTGCAAATTGGACTGACAGTATCGAAAAAGGTGCATTACCTTTTGCCAAGCCAAAACGCCCAGAAGGTATTGAGCGTAATATGGTGTATTCCTCATGGGATTACTCCAGAAAAAATTATTACTTACATGATGGTTCTTCAACCGACAAGCGCAATCCAACTGTAAATGCCAATGGAG
>DAIUEA010000119.1:0-6127 GCA_036845365.1 Limnohabitans sp.
AACATACTCAATCACTCTGTCTCTGTTGGCTTGACAAAAATCGATATCAAAGTCAGGCATTGAAACCCGCTCTGGATTCAAAAATCTCTCAAACAACAAGTTGTACTGCAAAGGGTCGAGGTCCGTGATTTTTAGGGCATACGCTACCAGCGAGCCCGCACCAGAGCCCCTACCAGGACCAACTGGACAACCATTTTTCTTTGCCCAATTGATAAAGTCACTAACTATCAAAAAATAACCTGGAAATCCCATTTTGAGGATGGTATTTATCTCAAAATCCAAACGCTCTACGTATTGACTGAGCTTGGATTCACGCACGCTTTGGATAGGGTACAGGTGCTCCATTCGCTCACGCAGTCCGGCGTGAGACTCTTGCTTGAAAAAATCCTCGATCCCCATTGGCCTGTTATCAATCAGAGGAGTTGGATAATTGGGGAGTTGAGGTTTACCAAGTGATAAAGAAAGGCTGCAGCGCTTTGCGATCTCCAAACTGTTAGCGGTTGCCGAGGGAATATCGGCAAAAAGGGCCTGCATTTGAGCGCTAGATTTAAAGTACTGATCTTTGTTAAATTTTCTCACCCGTCTTGAGTTGCCTAGAATTTCACCGTCAGCTATACACACTCTAGCCTCGTGCGCCTCATAGTCGGCCTCGCTCAAAAACTGGACCGGATGAGTTGCGACCACAGGTAAATTCAGCTTTGAGGCGAGATGGACGCTTGAGTTGACAAGCTTTTCATCATCAGCTCGACCTGCCCTTTGTATTTCTATGTAAAAACGGTGAGGAAAAATTCCAGCCAAGTCCAGCGCAATTTCGCTTGCTTTGGAGTTGTCTTGATTCAAAAGAGCCTGGCCTAAAGCTCCAGTGTGCGCGCCCGATAAAGCAATTAATCCATCCGAGCGCTCTTTGAGCCACTCTAATTTAATTAAGCTTTGGGTTCTATAGACATTTTCAGTCCACCCCAAGGTTAACAGTTGACACAAGTTCAGGTAGCCAAGGTGGTTTTGCACAAGCAGCAATAAACGAGTGCTGAGGTCCTGCCTCAGAGGGTCGTGCTGAACATGGATATCCGCACCGATCAGGGGCTTTAGGCCTGAGCTTCTGCACTCTTTGTAAAACTTGATGGCTCCAAAAATATTATTCAAGTCAGTGATGGCAATGGCTGGCTGAAGATCTTGGCGCGCTGCTTGTACCAACTGGTCAATTCGAATCGACCCATCAATAATTGAATACTCAGAGTGCAAACGTAGGTGGACAAACATATCTATGGGACTATTGGAAAAAATCTAAGCTTATAAAAATTTGTATCTTTAATCAAACTAAAGAGTCAAGAAATGAGAGCATTTTTTTGAATACCCGATTGGACACATAAAGTAACTAAAAATAGCTCACGTCAATCAACGATCAACCGATTCCTTGAGATTGAATCATCGCGCCCACAAGTGTCTCAGGGCCTTGTGCCCCAGAGACTGCTACTTTTTGGTTGAATACAAAAAAAGGAACACCTTGTACACCAATGCTTCTTGCGTATTGATCGGCTTGTTCAATGGCCTGAATAGCTTGCGCTGAATGCAACGCTTTTTCAATTAGGGCCTGGTCAAGGCCGGCGTCTTGGGCAATGGAGCTCAAAACTTTGTCATCTGTCAGATCCATTCCAAGAATAAAGTAGGCATCAAACAAAAGCTGTACCATTTTTTCCTGTAATTCTGGCCTCTCACAAGCCGCTATCAAGCTGTGTGCTTTTCGGGTATTTGGCTGTCTTTGGATTTTGTCAAACGCAAATTCAATCCCTTCTTCTAAGCCTACATTTTTTACCCGGTCATACACTGTGGACGCTCTGCTGCCAAATTTGTTGAGAACGTATTCAGCCCTGTCCATACCGGATTCATCCAAACCGGGGTTAAGTTGAAAGGCGTGCCACCTCACCCTAGGAATCTCAGCGTCGGGGTATTGAGATTTGTAGAGGTCAATTGCGGTTTGCAGTTTTTTCTTGCCTACGTAGCACCATGGACACACAACATCTGATATGACATCGATCGTTAAAGACATGTTAGTGAGGCTCCCTTAAAAAGAAGAAGTTGGGCTAGGGATTGAAGAATTGAAGCTAGGTATTGAATTAAGGCAATCTAAACACTCAAATCAAGCAAAACAGTGTAGTTCACCTTATAGACCCTGCGCGGAGAGTTTTGTGTAACTTTCTGTCACAATGTGCGTTAGATTCTATCTGGTTCCCCCCGCACAGCAATTTTGCAACACCTAATTGATCTAAGCATTAAAATACAACCAAACCCTACCGACACAAGGAAAGACCATGGCCAGTGAACTTATCAAACATATCTCGGACGACTCATTTGAAAAAGAGGTTCTCCAGTCCAGCTCTCCAGTACTGGTTGATTATTGGGCTGAATGGTGTGGTCCTTGCAAGATGATTGCACCCATTTTGGATGAAATAGCAGGCACTTACGAGGGCAAGCTGCAGGTCACTAAAATGAACGTTGACGACAACAGGGAGATTCCTGGCAAATTTGGCATTAGAGGTATACCCACACTCATGCTTTTTAAAAATGGACAGCTCGCAGCCACAAAGGTTGGAGCACTCTCAAAATCTCAATTGACAGAGTTCATAGACCAACAACTCGCCTAAAAAATTAACCCTTCATAAACCCACCTTCATAAACCCATCATCTAAGATTTTATATTTTGGTCCATGTTGTGAGAAAGACGTAAGCTCTAACCGCTTGCGTCTGCCCCTCCCTCTTGAACCAAATTAATAGATTTTATTTAAAAAACCATCTTCCCTGTTTAACCAGCTCCCACTTGACAAAATTCAGGCTTGCTCAAAAGGAGTATTTCAAACATTCCAAGCCTGGCAGTTTGTAGACTTTTTTCCTGTCATAATGTTGACCAAGCAACTAAATCCTTAATAGCTTTTGAATTAGCTTGACCGCCATAGTGACGGATTTTGGGCTGCGCGCCCAAAGCAATCCAACTAATTACTCCTCTCTCTTATTTTGAACTCCCCCAAAGGGATACATACATGCACCTTAATGAACTCAAGGCACTTCATGTGTCTGAAGTACTCAAACAAGCAGACGACCTTGAAATAGAAAACACGGGTCGTATGCGCAAGCAAGAATTGATGTTTGCAATCATCAAGAAAAGGGCCCGTGCGGGCGAACAAGTGTTCGCCGATGGAGTCCTTGAAATACTCCCCGATGGCTTTGGTTTCCTCAGAAGCCCTGACACCAGCTACACCGCCAGTACGGATGACATCTACATCAGCCCCAGTCAGGTTCGTCGCTTCAATCTTCATACGGGGGACATGGTTGAGGGCGAAGTCCGCATTCCAAAAGAAGGCGAACGATATTTTGCATTGACCAAGCTTGACAAGGTAAACGGCGACTTGCCCGAGAACAACAAACACAAGGTGATGTTTGAGAACTTGACGCCTTTATTTCCCAAAGAGCACATGCGCCTTGAAAGGGAGATCAAAGGCGAAGAAAATATCACTGGCAGAATCATAGACATCATTGCCCCGATCGGCAAAGGGCAACGTGCTTTGTTGGTTGCTCCCCCAAAGAGCGGCAAAACGGTGATGATGCAACACATTGCTCATGCCATCACTGCGAACTACCCAGATTCTCACATGATGGTGCTTTTGGTAGATGAGCGGCCCGAGGAGGTCACTGAGATGCAGCGCAGTGTGAAAGGTGAGGTGATTGCCTCAACTTTTGATGAAGCTGCTGCAAGACACGTTCACGTTGCAGAGATGGTAATCGAGCGCGCCAAGCGTTTGGTAGAGCTTAAAAAAGACGTTGTGATTTTGCTTGATTCGATCACACGCCTAGCTCGTGCTTACAACAATGTGGTGCCAAGCTCGGGCAAAGTGCTTACAGGTGGGGTTGATGCCAATGCCTTGCAACGACCCAAGAGATTTTTTGGTGCTGCACGTAAAGTTGAAGAAGGGGGATCGCTTACCATTATTGCGACCGCCTTGGTTGAGACTGGCAGTCGTATGGACGAGGTTATTTTTGAAGAATTTAAAGGTACGGGTAATTGCGAGATTCATTTGGATAGACGTCTTTATGAAAAACGTGTTTTCCCAGCCATACAACTCAACCGCAGCGGCACAAGGCGCGAGGAGCTGCTTTTTGCCCCCGAGATTTTGCAAAAAACTCGAATTCTTAGACAACTCATCTACAACATGGACGAGATCGAGTCCATGGAGCTTATGCTCAAGAACATGAAGTCAACAAAAACCAACGTTGATTTCTTTGATTTAATGAGGCGCGGCGGCTAATTAATTCTTTTAACTTACATCAATGTAAGTTAATATGGCATAATAGTCTGTTAAGCGAAAAGTGCAGCGAAATGGTTCGCTGTGGCTATCGCATTTGAAACACAAGGAATAAAAATGAAAGAAGGAATTCACCCTGAGTACCGCGAAGTTTGTTTTGTGGACTTATCAAATGGTTTCAAGTTTGTAACCCGTTCTTGCTTGAATTCAAGAGAAACAACAAAGATGGAAGATGGCCGTGAGTTGCCACTATTCAAGCTTGATACTTCAAGTGAATCACATCCCTTTTACACGGGTACACAAAAATCCGTGGACACAATGGGCGGACGAGTTGAGCGCTTTCGCAACAAGTACGGCAAAACTGCTGCTAAATAATCTCTTATTTCTCAAAAAGGCAGCACGGGAAACCGATGCTGCTTTTTTTATTTCTCTACACTGGCACTGACCTTCAAAACCGGTTAACTAGCATAAGCGTTAGCGCCACAAAGTAACACAGTGAACTCACCCAACCCCTCGTTAGTTCCCCAGCACGCGGTCAGAAGATTTCCTCTTTGGGCCTTGTGTGCTTTGTGTTTCATCTATGTAGTGGCTGGGTTTGTGGGCCGAGCTCCTTGGAAGGCAGCGGACATTACTTCGTTTGGCTACATGCTAGAGCTCACCCACTCTGAGCTGAACCCCCTGACTTGGCCACTTTTAACTCCCACCATCATGGGGTTGCCCCCTGAGATAGACGGCTCATTGGTTTATAGCTTGGGTGCATGGTCCATTGAATTATGGGCCAACCAATTGCATCTCCTGAGCGCGGGATCGGCCTCTTTAATACCTTTTACCGTGCTCATGGGTTTAACTCTATTTTGCACTTGGAAAAGCGTTTACTTTCTTGCCCTTAGCCCCCAGGCTAAACCAGTTGAATTTGCGTTTGGCGGACAAGCTGATCCCAGAGACTACGCCCTCGCGCTTGCAGATGCCAGCGCCTTGGCTTTAATCGCAACCCTAGGTCTTGCTCAACTGGGACATGAGAGCACGCCTACAGTGGGTCAGTTGTCAATGATCAGCATGATCATGCTGGGGTTTTCAATGATGGCCTACAAGCCTTATAAGGCACAAGTGGTTTTAGGGATCGGTTTATATGGGCTGACTTTAATGGGAGCACCCAGTTTAGGAATCATATTGGGGCTAGCTGGGGCAGCCGTTTGCGCCTTTGACAAAGACTCAAACAGCAGCAAACAGCACAGTTTTATGATGCTCATTTTATGCTTAGGGCTGGGCATTACCGCGCATATCATGCATCTTTGGCAGTGGAGAGTCTCTCCTTTTGAGAAAACCTGGGAAGAGCTCCCAAGCCTTGGCAAACTGTGGATATGGTTTTGTTGGCCAGTATGGCCTCTTGTGCTTTGGACTCTTTGGCGTTGGCGAAATCAGTGGGCCAGTGCACACTGGAGCCGCCACTTGATCATTCCGTTGCTTTTTAGTTTGACCATAACAGTAGGCGCATTCATCAGTTACTCACAAGAGAGAACGTTGTTGCTAGCCCTGCCGTCTATGGCCGCTTTAGCAGCATTTTCTCTGCCCACCCTCAAACGAGGGGTCAAAGCCCTCATTGATTGGTTTACTCTGCTGTTATTTAGTGGGTGCGCATTTGTAATTTGGGTCATTTGGATTGCCTATCAAACGGGCTGGCCCACCCAACCCGCAAAGAATGTGGCCAAACTTATTCCGGGTTTTATTTCGCATTTCTCGCTTGCATCTTTCGTACTCGCCATCATCGCCACCCTAAGTTGGGGGTTTATTGTGTACTGGCGAATTGGACGCAACCCAGCTGCGCTTTGGAA
>DAIUEA010000120.1:0-6072 GCA_036845365.1 Limnohabitans sp.
GTGAAAGACAACCCCCCATCTTTAAAAAAAAATCCATTCGATCAAATCATAGATGCGATCGAATGGGCGGCGGCTATTTTTGTTGGCCTTGTTGCGGCTAATATTTTTATATCTGTCTTTTTAAGGAAATTTTTTAACACCTCTATTCCAGATAGTTACGACTTTGGTCGGATGTTTTTGGGTATATTGATATTTTGGGGTATTGCTGCGACTAGTTACAGAGGTACCCATATTACGGTAGATCTGCTTTGGAGTATCAGTCGACCAAAGATACAAAGAATAATTGACATTTTTGCCACTCTTGTGCTACTTTTGGTGGTGAGCGTTCAAACCGTCATGCTCTTTGATAAAGTCAAAGCTACCTACGACGATCACGTTTTAACGTATGATCTAAATTTACCTACCTGGCCTTTTTTTGCAGTCGCTTGGTTCGGCGATGTGTGCGCAGTTTTGTTGATCGCCATTAGAACATTTAGGCTAATCACACAACAAGAGCAGTTTGAGAGTTCTACCCATTAATAGAAATTTAGTTTAAAAAATATTTAAAAATGGAACTCTCACCAGACTTAATTGCGGCCCTAGGCTTTGTTTGCTTATTCATCTTAATGATGCTTAGGGTGCCAGTTGGAATGGCCATGGGGTTAGTTGGAATGTGCGGATACAGCTATTTGGCAGGTCCTCACGCAGCCCTCAAACTCATTGGTCAAACCTCAATGCGCACGGTCTCGGATTACACGTTTGGTGTCATTCCCATGTTTATGTTGATGGGTGCTTTTGTATCTGTTTCTGGAGTCAGTAAAGAGCTTTTTCGAGCAGCAAACGCTTTTATTGGGCACTTAAGGGGTGGGCTTGGAGTGGCTACGATTTTGGCTTGTGGCGGATTTGCAGCGATTTGTGGTTCTAGTGTTGCCACTGCGGCTACGTTTTCATCTGTGGCCTACCCTGAGATGCGTCGCTATGGGTACCCTCAGTCATTTGCAACCGGCGTAATCGCAGCTGGGGGGACGCTTGGTGCGATGCTCCCCCCGTCTACTGTTTTAGCCGTCTACGCAATCTTGACTCAACAAGACATTGGTAAGCTATTTATGGCCGGAGTCGTACCGGGTCTGTTTGCGATACTCATGTATGTGCTCACAATTTTTATTATTGTCAGACTCTATCCCAATTGGCTGCCTAAGGGGGCCGATCAAAACTGGACAGATAGGTGGGAGGGGATCAAAGCAATTTGGGCACCCGTTGTTTTATTTATCTTTGTCATAGGTGGGTTGTATGGCGGCTTTTTTACGCCCACCGAGGCTGGAGGTGTGGGTGCTTCTGGCGCATTCATCTTAGGGGTATTAAGGGGCAAGTTAAATCTGGCGTCCACCAAAGAAGCTTTGCTGTCAGCGACTCGCACTGCGGCGGCAGTTTTCACCGTTTTAATTGGTGCACTTTTATTTGGTTATTTTTTAACCATCACACAAGTTCCACAAAAACTGACCCTCGTGCTAACTAGTCTAGGGCTGGGGTCTTACGGCGTTTTGGCTCTAATTATGTTGATGTACTTAGTGCTGGGTTGTTTGATGGACTCCATGGCCATGATTATCTTAACAGTTCCCATTATTTACCCTGTCATTGTTCAACTCGGTTTCGACCCCATTTGGTTTGGCGTCATTATTGTGATGACGGTTGAATTAGGGCTCATTCATCCGCCTGTTGGGATGAATGTTTTTGTCATTAAAAGTGTCGTGAAGGATGTCAGTTTTTACACCATATTTAAAGGAGTCATCCCTTTTATATTGACCGACCTTTGCAGACTGCTCATTCTCATTGCCTTTCCCGTAATTGCACTTTGGTTACCAAGCAAAATGTAGGGTGTAGCATGCAGGGTAAGTGTTGCTTGGGTGCGTTCAATGCAACCTCAATTTTCCAATATAGCGTTTAAGTTTAAATATGGCTCAGACAATCATTTACAACGTAGAGGTTACTTTTGGCGATTGCGATCCAGCTGGAATTGTTTTCTTCCCCAACTTCTCCAAATGGATGGACGCATCTTCTCTCAATTTTTTTGTTCAAAACGGGGTCCCCACCTGGCGCGAGTTGGTCAAAGTCAACGGAATAATAGGCACGCCTTTGTTGGAGATAAATACGAAATTTTTGATGTCTGCAACTTACGGCGAAAAGCTCCAAATTCACACTCGTGTTGTCGAGTGGAGGGATAAAGTATTTATTCAAGAACACACTATTAAACGATTTGAAGACACACTTTGCATCGGACTTGAGACAAGAGCGTTTTGCACTAAACATCCGCAGGACCCCAATAAAATCAAAATCGTTGCGGTTCCAAAAGAAATCAAAGATCTTTGCCAATAATTTATAGCCAATAATTCATAAGGATTTTTCCGAATTCGTTATTAAATTCCCGCGCAGCAACTGACGCGCATCACTCCTAACTCCACCCCACTAGAGATTGAGCATGTTAACTTCCCCCAAACTCTCTTATTTAAAGGGCGATAACTCGGTCCCCTTAATTAAATCTAGCTTGGGTGAGTTTCTTGACCAAGCAAAAAAAGCTCATGGTCCAAAAACCGCTGTAATTAGTGTGGTTCAAAACCAAAGGCTTAGTTATGACGAGCTGCACGCCCTCGTTATCCAGGCCAGCAAAGCGTTGTGCGCACTGGGCATTGCAAGCGGAGACAGGGTAGGTATTTGGAGCACCAACCGCACCGAGTGGATCGTGGTTCAATTTGCTGCTGCACGAATAGGCGCAATTTTGGTACACATCAACCCTGCTTATCAAGAAAACGAGCTTGAATTTACCGTGAGTCATTCGGGTTGCAAGATACTTTTTCTGACTCGCAAGTTTAGGACACACGACTGTTTGCATTTCGCTTTGAATGTTCAATCCCGACAAAGCAGCTTAAAAACCATTGTTGATTTTGATACACCCGATACAACCCGAGGAGCAGTAGATTCTTTGCAAACCTCAGCCTTTAGTTCTTTAAGAAGTTGGACGTCCTTTTTAGCACAGTCAACGAACTTTAAGGACTCAGAGCTACAAACCGTCACAAACTCTGTTGATTCTTCATTAGCTGCGAGCATCCAGTACACCTCCGGCACAACGGGACAACCCAAAGGGGCAACACTTTCGCAGTCAAATATGCTCAACAACGCAGTTCAAATAGGGGCAAGATTGGGGCTGGTGGAGTCCGACGTTTTATGTCTACCAGTACCCATGTTTCATTGCTTTGGATCTGTGGTGGGGGTGATGGCTGCATTTGCTCACGGATCCTCCGTAGTTTTCACAGGGTTGAGCTTTGATGCGCAGGAGTGCATTGATGCAGTTCACAGGCATGGGTGCACTATTTTCTACGGCGTACCTATGATGTTTATATCTGTTCTTAATCACCCAAATTTTGATAGCGAGAAGATGAAAACGCTGCGAACAGGAATCATGGGAGCTGCGCCCTGTCCCTCAGAGGTTTTTAAGGCGGCCATTGAGAAAATGCATATGGTGGGTTTATGCTCTAGCTACGGCATGACTGAGACTTCGCCGATGTCCACTCAGTGCCTCCCAAATCAAACAATAGAACAAAGATCGAACACGGTTGGTATGGTTCACCCTCATGTGGAAATTAAGATCATTGATCCGGTTGACGGCTCAATAGTCCCCACTGGACAGCCTGGGGAGCTGTGTGTAAGAGGGTACTCTGTGATGTTGGGGTACTGGAATAACCCACAAGCAACACACAAGGCGATCGATCAAGAAGGGTGGATGCACTCTGGTGACCTGGCCCAAATCCGAGAGGACGGATGTGTATGTATAGTGGGACGAATCAAAGATATGGTGATCCGGGCAGGAGAGAACATCTATCCAAGAGAGATAGAGGAGTTTTTGCACAAATTACCTGAGATCGCAGATGCACAAGTCTTTGGGGTCCCAGACGCACTTTACGGAGAACAGGTTGCCGCCTGGATAAAATTAAAGCCTGGCCAATCGATGGATGCAGAAAAGCTTAGAGCTTTGTGCAAGGGTCAAATAGCTTCTTTTAAAATTCCCCACTATATTAAATTTGTAGAAGATTTTCCAAGCACGACTTCTGGAAAAGTTCAAAAATTCAAAATGCGTGAAATGGTTATCTCTGAGTTTAAACTCGCTTGAGAGAAAGCTATTTCTCTCTCAAAGTCTAAGTGATCTTGAAAGATCTCATTTTTGATTTTTACTTTTAAAACTCTTATCAATCCTTACTCAAAAATCTGCCATGAAATCTGTTCTTGAATCACTGGGTTTAGATAAATCTTTAGTGACTGAGCTTTTAAAGCTTGAACTGCCGCTGAGCGGTCACTTTGCACAAGACTGCCAAAGCAGCGTTCAATTTTGGGGACTTAGCGATCTTATTTTGTCAAAACTGCCTCCCAAGAGCAAACGCTCTGATCTAGAGAAGAGCTGTGCCTCCTTGTTGTTAAGGCAGGCCAGGGAGCGAAGGGAGAGTTTTTTACTTCTTCACGTGCAAACAGTTTATAAAAAAATTACAAACGGCCTTCAAAACTTCGTTCGATTAGAGGATCTTACCCACGAAGCCAACAACTTAGTGCCTGGTTTAACGGCCAGTAAACAAATCCTTGAGGCAGAAAACGCACTACTGCAAAGCCAAAAAGATGGACACGAAGTCAATCAAGGCATCTTCCTAACCCATGTACTTGGCAATGAGCAGTGCGGACTTCACCTATGCCACGCCTCTTTATTGGCTCACCCCCGCACTCAAGAGTACCAATATGAATTTTCAAAAACAGGACGCCTTGAGCTAGAGGGTGTCAGTCTTCGAAGAGATGATAAAACTTGTTATTTAGAGTTTCAAAATGGCCAGTATCTTCACGCTGAAGACGACCTTACTTTAGCGAATACTGAAATTGCTGCAGATTTAGCCATTTTAGATTCACAAAGCAGCGTAGTGGTCATGAGAGGGGGTGTGGTTCAAGAGGGCAAGTACAAAGGCGAGCGCACTTTTTGTAGCGGGATTAATTTAACGCGTTTGTACAATGGAAAAATACCTTATCTTTGGTACCTTGAACGCGATATGGGAATTGTCAATAAAATCTACCGCGGTGTTGCTAGTGCAGCGCACTCGGCCGATGAAATATTAGGTCAAACAACTGAAAAACTTTGGATTGCAGCAGTTGACAAATTTGCAATTGGAGGCGGATGCCAGTACCTATTGGTGACGGACATCAACATCTCGGCGAGTGATGCATACTTGACTTTACCCGCCCGCAAGGAGGGAATTATTCCTGGAGTCTCTAACATGAGGCTTCCCCGGTTTGTCTCAGACCGCGTAGCCCGTCAAGCCATCATGATGGAGCGGCGAATTGACTGTGTAAGTCCTGAGGGGAAAATGATTTGTGATTACGTGGTTAATCCAGCTGAAATGGACCAAACGATTTCAGACACCGTTAGGGCCCTCTCAAGCTCAGGAGTGGTTAGTGCCACAGGAAACAGAAAAGCGTTTCGAATCGATCAAGAGCCAATGGATAGGTTCAGAAAGTACATGGCTGTTTATGCAAGAGAGCAAGCTTATTGCCACTTTAGTGACGCACTCATTAGTAACTTAGAGAGGAACTGGGACGCTCGCAACCGCAAAGTTAAAGCGACGCAAAAAAGTTAATCCTCATCATTAAAGCTATTCCAAAGATAAGGGCTAATCTAATTTAAATATGAAAGTTGCCACTGCCTTTGCAGAATCGTTATCTGATCTACATTTGTACTGCATGATCGCCTCTGTAACTGCTGCGTGAAAGACACGGGGGCCAGAGATGATCGTCACCTCTTTAACCTGACCCGCTTGCACTCTTATTTGAGCTTTAACCACGCCCTCGATGCCTTCTCGAATAGCGCGCATTGGCATTTTAGGCTTGACCTGAACGGGACAAACAATACCGATGTCTTGAGTGTCAGCCAACCCTTTAGGCTCAGTTACGATAACCGCAGAGGAAGGAGAAGGTGACGCTGTTGTCTGGGCAACAGGAGCTGGATTGGGCACAGCAGCTATCGTAGGTGCTTGGGACGGGGACGGCGGTGCAACCTCAGGCACAGGC
>DAIUEA010000121.1:0-6064 GCA_036845365.1 Limnohabitans sp.
AACTAAGAGCTACTTCTCCTTAGCTTTAACAAAAGCCCTTGGGTTGAGGGATCCAACTCTTTAAGCTGAGAGTTAGCGAACTGCTCCATAATCTTAAGCGTTAACGTCTTCCCAAGCTCCACTCCGTATTGATCAAAGGAGTTGATGCCCCAAACAGCGCCGGCAACAAAGGTTCTGTGCTCTGACAAAGCAATTAAGGCGCCTAGGGAGGCGGGTGTCAAACGCTCCAAAACCGTAAATAGGCTAGGCCTGTTACCAGGGAAATATCGGGCCTTATCAACGTTATCGTCTCCAATCATAAAGGCCTGGGCCTGAGCAAGTGCATTGGCAACTAACAATTCATGGTGATTAGCGTGGTCGTGGCTCGGCGTTTTAACCACGATAAATTCAACTGGAATGACATCTGTTCCTTGGTGAAGCATTTGAAAAAATGCATGCTGTCCATTTGTTCCTGGCTCACCCCAAAGCACTGAGGCAGTTGCGTAGTCCAGAGCTTGGGACTGCTTATCCACACTCTTTCCGTTGCTCTCCATGTCCAGTTGCTGCAAGTAAGCAGGCAACCTAGCTAAGGCGCTGTGGTAGGGGGCGATATTTCTGGATTTGTAATTAAGAAAATTTCGGTACCAAACGTCCAATAAGCCAAGCTTTAAAGCCAGGTTCTCGCGCGCAGTAGCCGTCTTAAAGTGCTCATCCATTTCGTAAGCACCCTGCAAAAAAGAGTTAAATGCCTGCGCCCCTATCGCAATTGCAACAGCCAGTCCAATAGAAGACCACACTGAGTAGCGTCCTCCAACCCAATCCCAAAACCCAAAGGTAGTCTCTATCCCAAACTCTTTGGCCAGCAATGTGTTTGAGGTCAGTCCAACAAAATGACGCTCAATATTGCGCCCCCCCTTGGATTTAAACCACTCCCTAGCTGTTAAAGCGTTGGTCATCGTCTCAATCGTTGTAAACGACTTAGAGCAGACTAAAAACAAAGTCTTACCCGGATCCAGGTGGCTCAAAACGGCGTCAATCTCGTGGGCGTCTATGTTGGAGACGAAATGAAAACGTTTGGTCGTTGTGACAAACTCGGCAAGTGCTTTGACAACCATTTGTGGCCCCAGATCGGAACCTCCGATGCCGATGTTCACAACGTCCGTGATAGTCGGGTCGGCCCGGACTTGGTCTGCAAAATTTAGGAAGTCCTCTCGGGTCTTGAGAACCTCTTTGTGTAAATCCTTAAGATCCGTGTCAAGAGTGTGATTAAACCCTGCACTTGGCGCTCTGAGGAGCCAGTGCATCGCAGGTCTTTGCTCTGTGGTGTTGACAGACTCTCCCCGAAAGAGGGCGTCGCGAAGGTTTAGCACCTGCGTTTGCTCGGCTAACTCAAAGAGAGCGTCCTCCACTTCCTCGTCCCACATGCCTTTGGAGAGATCAACAAATACGTGCGGGGCCTGAGCGGTGAAGTGCTCAAACCGCTTGGGATTAGAAGCAAATGCACTTAAGAGATTAAAGGTCGATTTACCCTCCTTTAAATCATGTAATTTACGCCAAGCTGCGACTTGGTCACATCGCTTAAACATGTTGATACCGGTCATATTGAAGGGATGAAGGGGAGAGTTAATGACTGCCCTGAGATTGCAAAAAATGTTCTAACTTTAAAGTGTCAGCACAAAAGGATCTAATTCCTTCTGCTAATTTTTCACTCGCCATGGCATCATGATTGAGGGCAAATCTAAAATCTGGCTCTGACAATCCGTTTTTTAAAGCATCAAAAGGGTTAATGTTGATGCCTGCTATTGGCTCAAAGGTTTCTAAGCCCAAAGGGCTTGAATCAGACGGGGTGAGTGCTCTTTGGAATTCATCGTCGTGTCTTGCTCCTTGAGCTCCCTCAGCTCCTTGAGCGCCGCCAGCACCCCCTGAATGAGGCGCACTCAGTTGCTCGAGCAACTCAGGACTGATGGTCAGTAAATCACACCCCGCCAAAGCTTTGATTTGCCCAGTATTCCTAAAGCTTGCGCCCATCACCTCTGTTTTAACTCCGCTGTGTTTGAAGAAACGGTAGATGTGGGAGACAGAGCGCACGCCTGGATCGTTAACACCGCTATGTGCCATTTCGTCCCATGCGGCTCCTAACGACTTTTTATGCCAATCATAAATTCTCCCCACAAAAGGCGAGATCAATTGAACCTTTGCGTGCGCGCAGGCCACAGCTTGTGCAAAGTTAAACAAAAGGGTCAAGTTGGTGTGTATACCCTCAAGCTCTAGCATCCTAGCAGCTTGCACACCCTCCCAAGTTGCAGCAATTTTAATAAGTACCCGAGAGGAGTCAACCCCCTGCGCCTTGTATAAAGAGATGATACGCCTGGCACGCTGGGCAGTGGCTAAAGCATCAAAGCTGAGTCTTGCATCCACCTCAGTTGAAACACGCCCTGGGATCAACTCCAGTATCTTGCAACCCAAATTAACCAACAAATGATCAATCAGCTCATCCATAGGACTACTGGCATTACGCGCTCTCACGCCCTTGATTAATTCAGCACTGTGAGGGAGTTGTACCGCTTTGAGTACCAAAGAAGGATTGGTCGTTGCGTCTTGGGGACGGTGGAGCGCAACTTGGGTCAAATCTCCCGTATCTGCAACCACCACAGTCCACTCTTTTAATTTTTCTAAGTCATTCATAAGGCTTATTATGACAAGTTTATTTTCACTTCCTGGTAAAAGTTATACCCCCACAATAGAAAAATACGAAACTGCCTTCACAAATTTGTAATTAATCAAGCTATCGCTAAAAAATCCAAAAATAACCTGACCCAGCAAACCTCTCATCTATACTTAAGCGATGCCTATCTCAATAACACTGCAAGACTTAATGCATCCTTTACAAACCTGCAATAAGATTGTATTCACATGAGCTTTCAACTCGTAATATTCGGAGCCACAGGAGACTTGGCGTGGCGGAAAATTCTTCCCGCACTCTTTCAAGCTTATAGGCACAACTCTTTACCCCGTGGGGGTCAAATTATTGGGGTGTCCAGGGACTCATTAAGTGACGATCAGTTTAGGCAACTCATTGGTGAGCGGATGCAACGTATTGAGGGGGAAAAACGCCCCCAAGCCGAGGAGTTCGACGAATTTGCGAAATTATTAAAGTACCAAGCCTGTGATTTATCAAACGCCGGTGACTACGCAGCGCTCAAAGACAGATTAGGCAAACACACCAACGATGTGCGTGTTATGTACCTGGCTACTGCGCCCCAGCTTTTCACCACCATTTGTGAAAACTTAGCAGCCCAATCCCTAAACACCGACAGCACACGCATTGTTCTTGAAAAGCCGCTTGGCCAAGATCTGAAATCTAACCAAGAAATTAATGCAATTGTTAAGAAGTTTTTTTCGGAAAAACAAATTTTCCGAATCGATCACTACCTAGGTAAACCCTCCGTACAAAACCTTTTTGCGCTTCGCTTTGGTAATTCTTTATTTGAGCCCATTTGGAGGCGTGAGACAGTCTCAAGTATTCAAATTACACTGGCAGAGGAAATTGGAATTGCATCCCGTGGGGCGTTTTACGAGCGTACAGGCGCGCTCAAAGACATGATTCAAAACCACGCACTCCAATTGCTTTGCGCAATTGCAATGGAGCCCCCCATTAACACCCATGCAGATGCAATACGAGACGAGAAGCTTAAAGTTCTGCGTTCCCTGAAGCCTTGGACAGCTAAATCTCTTAAAAGCGATATCGTTCGAGGCCAGTACAGCAACGGCGTCGTACAGGGACACTCCGCAGTCGGCTACACCCAAGAAGAAGGGGTGAGAGCGGACAGCACCACAGAGACCTTTGTTGCATTAAAAACAGAGGTAAACAATTGGCGCTGGGCAGGGGTTCCTTTTTTTATAAGAACGGGGAAGCGATTGGCCAAGCAAGACGCTCGAATCGTCATTAACTTTCGCCCTACTCCTCATCCCATTTTCCAAACCCCTCAAGCCAGTGCCAACCGTCTAACCATACACCTACAACCTTTTGACGGAATGGCCTTACACCTTTTTGCTCAAGGTCCCGCTCAAACCTCTACCCCCTCAAAATCCGCCCACCAAGCTCCTAAAACTCCGCTGGGGCCTTTGCTGTCACCAGTTGAGCTCAATTTAGACTTTGAACAACGATTTGGCTCCGACAGAGTCGGCGCTTATGAGCGCTTATTATTAGACGCCCTCGCCGGGCGTTTAAACTTATTTGTGAGGAGCGATGAACAAGAGGCTGCGTGGTCTTGGGTAGAGCCGATAATAGAGGATTGGCGAAAAGCGGATTCTCCCCTTCATACCTACCCGAGCGGGAGTTGGGGGCCTATTCAATCAAAAGAAATGATTGAGCACGCAGGTCATCACTGGGATGACGATATTAAAAAATGAAAGAATTTTCCAAATGGATATAACCACATCTCATAAAGTACTCATACTGGGCGGCTCAGGCTTTGTGGGTAGCCACGTCTGTGAACGGCTTAATGAGCTTGGCATAAAAATGACCGTGCTTACTCGGCGAGTTCCTGCCAAAAGTGTTCAGTACCTACCCTATGTGGACGTCGTTCAAGGGGACCCTCTTAACCCAGAGACTCTAAAGAAAGCAATGCAAGGACATACTGCCGTTATCAATTTGATCGCTATTTTGCATGGGACGAAAAGTGATTTTGAATTGCTTCATGAACGCTTACCCAGCACCATCGCAAGCGCCTGCGCTGAAGTCAAAATAAAGCGCTTAATTCATATCAGCGCTTTGGGGGCCAATCAAAGCGCACCCTCCATGTATCTTCGCTCAAAAGGTAGAGGCGAGCAAGCGCTGCAAAGCGCTGCTAAAACGAGGGGGCTTGATCTAACGATCATCAGACCCAGTGTTATTTTTGGTCTCGATGATCAATTTATTAATGTGTTTGCAAAACTGCAAAAAGTATTTCCCTTCATACCTTTGGCTTGCGCTGAAGCAAAATTCCAGCCCGTTTGGGTCGTTGATGTCGCCCATGCCATTGCTTACTCTTTAATACACCCCCAAACCGCTAACCATACGTTTGAGCTTGGTGGACCAGAAATACTAAACCTTAAACAGTTGGTGCAGTTTGCTGGCAAGTTGAGTCATCATGACAGGCCTATTTTTTCCTTGCCTCCCATCAGCTCTTATCTGCAAGCCCTTGTAATGGAGCACTTGCCGGGTCCCACTTTGATGAGCCGAGATAACCTGTTATCCATGAGGGTGGATAATGTTTTATCTAGCAAGATGCCGGGGTTAAAGGATTTAGGTGTTCTACAAGCACAAACTTTGAACGGTGTGTTTGCCATTACCCAGGAGAGATGACAAATTTTGCAGTGCGGCCCCCTTTTACCCTGCAGAGTTGTGACCACTTATTAATCTAACAATAAAAACTTTCTAAACCAGTCCTGCAGCAACAGACTATGCTCTTGTCCTTGTCCTTGTCCTTGTCCTCACCCTTATTTTTGTCATGAAAATATACCTTGTAGGAGGCGCCATCAGAGACGAGTTGATGGGTCTTAATGGCTCCGATAAAGACTGGGTGGTAGTGGGCGCGACCCCTGAGGAGCTTATCTCAAAGGGCTTCACTGCGGTAGGGAAAGATTTTCCCGTTTTCTTACACCCAACGACCCGTGAGGAATACGCGCTTGCAAGAACGGAGCGAAAATCAGCCCCTGGCTACCACGGGTTCGTATTCCACGCGGACCCCAGTATCACGCTTGAAGAGGACTTGGCGAGGCGGGACCTGACCATCAACGCAATTGCAAAAGATGAGAAGGGGCACTTGATCGATCCTTTTGACGGCTCAGGAGATATCAAAAGGAAACTTTTTAGACACGTCTCGCACGCCTTCCAAGAAGACCCGGTACGAGTGCTTAGATTGGCGAGGTTTGCTGCGCGTTTTCCAGATTTCAGCGTCGCCAAAGACACACAGATCCTATTGACGCAAATGTGCACAAACGGAGAGGTGGACGCTTTGATCGGCGAACGCGTTTGGCAAGAGCTATCAAAGGGACTCATGGCTCAAAGTCCCTTTCGTATGTTTGAGGTCCTCCTGTCTTG
>DAIUEA010000122.1:0-6026 GCA_036845365.1 Limnohabitans sp.
GGCTTGCTGATCGTATTCAATTTTCATGGTGAAACTCCATACTTTTCAAACTTGCGTGTTGCCATCACATCCAACTCTAGGTTTGGAGAATAGCGCCATACGACCCACCCATAAACGTAGCATATAAATTGTCATCAGCGCGGATACCTTTAACTTTGTCTAGTCGCCACGCATTGCTCAGACAGTTGCCGTCTTTTTCTACGAGCACACTTGCGCTTTGTGTAACAAGAGCTCAAAACCTCAATTGAGTGGTAAGTAAAGATGATCTGAGCGTTATGTGGATTTGTTTTTGCAGAGAAAACACTGCCTCTACCTAACGGCGCGTTGCTCAGTTGTTTGATAAAAAACAAACAACTATTGCAAATTAGAGGGCAGCAAGCTTCTTAAGTTCGTGACCCCTTCTTTGTTTAAGAATATGCTGTTAATATGAAATTTTTATAGGTTCATATGCCAATCACCACCAGAGAAGGAGTGCCAAATGCCGGGACTGCTTGTGCAGGTACAAACTGAAACAAAAATCCTTAAACAAGCCGCCTAGAGCGCAAAAGTCCGCAGCAGCGCAAAGAACTTGGAACGACGCTGTATCCTTGTGGTTAGAGGAGACAAGCACCAAAGCCACACACGAAGAGGACAAAAAGAAGCTTGAGTGGCTCAAACCCTTTTTGGGTAGCACGGTGCTTACTGACATCACCTCCCAAGTGATCACTGAGATACGTTCTGCAAGCTCTAAAGTACTGACTAGAAACGGTCTTGGGCGATCGCAGTCCACCACCAACCGCTATTTGGCCCTGGTCAGATCGATCTTAATTAAAGCCAAGGATGAGTGGGAGTGGTTAGAGAGGATTCCCAAAATCAAACTCTTCAAAGAGCCCCCAGGGCGCGCTCGGTTTCTGACTCCCGAGGAGGCCAAAAGGCTATTGGAGGAATTGCCAGAGCATTTGTTGGCCGTCATTCGTTTTGACTTAGCAACGGGCCTCAGGCTGAGTAATGTGGCAAAACTTAAGTGGTCAGATATAGATTTCGAGCGCCAACATGCTTGGGTCGGGGCAAGCGACTCTAAGTCGAGAAAAGCAATTGCCGTTGACCTCAACAGCGACGCTGTAGCCGCACTCCAAGGTGAGCTGGGCAAGCACCCAGTGCGGGTATTTACATACAAAGGCAAGCCACTTGATAACTTGAACACCCGCGCCTGGCGTAATGCCCTAGAGCGTGCAGGTATCAAAGACTTTAGGTTCCATGACCTCAGACACACTTGGGCCTCATGGCACCGCCAAAACGGCACCCCAGCCCATGAACTTCAGGTAATGGGTGGGTGGAGTTCATCCGTCATGGTTGAACGGTACGCGCATTTAGGGAAAGATGTCATCGCAGGCGCATCGAAAAGAATTGAATCCATCATTCCCAAATAGCAACTCTTGGTCGATATTTCTTTTTGGGACATCTCGGCTTTGGGCCCTGAAAGGTCTCAATCAAGGAAGATTGACAATCAATGTGAGCTTTAGGGTGATGTAAGCAGTCCAAGGTCCGCAAAGCCTGGTTCCGTTAAAATCCCGAATTATGTATGACATTCTCCAAATAACAAATCTTTGCAAAAAATATCAGTCCGGTTTTGAAGCCCTAAAGAATATAAATCTAAGCATCTCCAAGGGCGAAATTTTTGCACTCTTGGGACAAAACGGTGCAGGCAAAACAACTCTCATCAGTATCATTTGCGGTATCGTAACGCCCTCTAGCGGCGAAGTGTTGGTTGACGGCCAAGACATAGTTAAGCATTACCGTGCTGCACGCTCGCTTATTGGCCTTGTTCCCCAAGAAATTTCCACCGATTCCTTTGAAACTGTATGGAATACAGTGACATTCAGCCGTGGGCTTTACGGCAAACCACCCAACTCTCAGTTTATAGAGAAAGTCTTGAAAGACTTATCCCTTTGGGATAAGCGCAACAACAAAATCATGACCTTATCAGGTGGTATGAAACGAAGGCTCATGATTGCCAAAGCCTTATCTCATGAACCCAAAATACTCTTCCTTGATGAGCCAACAGCTGGTGTTGACGTCAGCCTCAGACGAGACATGTGGGATCTGGTGAAAGTATTAAAGGAGATGGGCACGACCATCATTCTCACCACCCACTATATTGAGGAGGCTGAGGAGATGGCCGACAGAATCGGGATTATGCGTCGAGGTGAATTAGTCCTGGTTGAGGAAAAATCAAGCCTTATGTCAAAGCTTGGCAAAAAAGAGCTCACCCTCCAACTTCAACATTCCCTGGCATGCGTTCCCAGTGAGCTCGAGATTCCCGGACTTAAACTCTCCAGTGACGGTTTCGAATTAACCTACACCTTTGACTCCAACGGTGAGCAAATTGGAATCGCTGAGCTTTTACAAAAGCTAGCTCAGCATCACATCTTTTTTAAAGATTTGAATACCAAACAAAGTTCGTTGGAGGATATATTTGTAAACTTAGTCAACTCGGGTGCGCACCATGGCTCTTAATTACTTCGGCATCAGGGCCATTTACTTGTTTGAGCTGGCGCGAACGCGCCGCACGGTCATGCAAAGTATCATCGCGCCTGTGATATCAACGTCTCTGTACTTTGTGGTGTTTGGCTCCGCTATAGGCTCTAGGATCACCCAGATGGAGGGCATCTCCTACGGGGCTTTTATAGTGCCGGGACTGATCATGCTTTCTTTACTCACCCAGAGCATTTCAAACGCGTCCTTTGCGATTTATTTTCCTAAGTTCAGCGGCACAATTTACGAGCTCTTGTCGGCACCGCTGTCTCCCTTTGAAATTATTTTGAGCTATGTTGGGGCGGCGGCTACAAAGTCCATTTTCCTAGGTATTGTGATTTTGATCACAGCAGCCTTTTTTGTACCTTTGAGAGTTGACCATCCCATTTGGATGTTGGTCTATCTCATCCTCACCTCAGTTACCTTTAGTTTGATTGGGTTTATTATTGGTATTTGGGCCGATGGCTTTGAGAAATTACAGGTTGTCCCCTTGTTGATCATAACTCCTCTTACCTTTCTTGGCGGAAGTTTTTACTCAATCTCTGTACTTCCCCCGTTTTGGCAAAACGTAGCTTTGCTTAATCCTGTCGTTTACTTGATCAGCGGATTTAGGTGGAGTTTTTACAGCATTGAAGACGTCAATCTATGGTTAAGCCTGGGTATGACGCTGGGGTTTTTAGCGCTGTCAATTGCTACCGTAGTTTGGGTATTTAAGACAGGTTACCGCCTTAAAAAGTGAGTTTTAGTGGCTTATGCTCAACTCAAAAAAATCAAACTAAGCTTATTTTTTGCTGTGATGCGGCGATTAGACCCATTATTGCCTGCAGTAAATGCGGAGCATAATCTTAAAAGATGCTGACTCTGGATTGAACGGAGCCAAGCCCGCAGCGACCAAGTCAACGTTTGTGAAACGCAGCGTTTGGGCTTCAGCAGGCAAAAAGTCTCGGGTAAATGCGGTTTTGCCAGCGCCGTTGGGTCTCGAAATGATGATGATTTTTTTCAAATTAGTTTTGAGAGACTGTTACATGGTGTTTGTTTTTTTGCAGCGAATTAAGCGGGTTGACTGCATGACTGAGTTGCCCAGCGAACCTTTGATTATGCGAGGCGCTCAACGCTTGAACTAATTAGAGGCAAACAGAGCGACCATCACAATGAGCCCAATACTTATTTAAAAGCATTTTCTGCACGTACGTCATCCTTAAAAAAGGATCCTAAAATGGCAAAAAAATTTCCTAGAGAGATGGCTCGGTTTCTTCCCAACGAGACAGTGAAAGAAACTGGGAATCCAGAGAAGTTCTGGGAATACTTAAATAACTTGATGGAAAATTGCTACCAACAAGTGAGTCAGGTGCAGGAAGGACTCGGGAAACCATCAGAATTCAAAATGTAATCAACATGGCTGCTACTGCGTGCGATTACTGCGTGCGATTACTGCGTGGAATGGGGCCACATAATTGCATTAAAAAGCAAAAATTTATACCTTTTTTTACTGCTTGCAAAACTGCTCATAAAGCACTTCTATAACGGCCAATGCTTGCGAACTTTCTAAGGAGTAATAAATTTGCTTACTTTCCCGTCTTGTTTTAACCAACTTTTCTTTTCTTAAAACGGTTAGTTGTTGAGATAGAGTAGGTTGATAAATTTCGAGTTTTTCCTCTAACTCACCTACACAACGCTCATGCTGACTTATCTCGCACAAAATCATCATCCTGTCACGATTTGCTAAAACTTTCATTAGCGCACAAGCTTTCTCAGCTGAGGAATGCATTTTCTTAAGATTTATCTTACTCATCTTTTTATACCAAATTAATTGGGATTTTTAAATAAGATGTACCGTTATCTTCACTAGGCGGCATCCGCCCAGCCCGGATATTCACCTGAATCGCTGGTAATATCAGAACTGGCATTTCAAGCGTTTGATCTCGCTTGGTTCTCATCTGAATAAATTCCTCCTCTTTTACGCCTTGATTTACGTGCACGTTGGACTGGTTTTGCTCTTCAACAGTTGTTTGGTATCTCACTGACCTACCACCCGGTGGATAGTCATGACACATGTAGATCTTGGTATCAGAGGGGAAACTAAGTAATTTTTTGATGGATTTGTATAAAGTCTTGGCATCTCCACCGGGAAAGTCGCATCTAGCGGTTCCGATATCTGGCATAAATAAGGTGTCTCCGACAAAAATCGAGTCCTCGACTTGATAGGCCATACAAGCTGGAGTGTGCCCAGGGACAAAAATTGCCTTAAAGCTCAAATCTCCAAAAGCAATCATTTCTTCATCTTTGAGAAGATAATCAAAATGCGTTCCATTGGCATTAAATTCGTCCCCTAGATTAAAAATTCCTTTAAAGACACTTTGAACCTTGGTAACTTGTTCACCAATCGCAATCTTGCCTCCTAGTGTGTCTTTTAAGAAAATTGCTGCTGTCAAATGGTCTGCATGTGCATGAGTTTCAAGTATCCACTCCAGTTTGAGCCCCCTACTCTTTATAAAAGCTATTACTTTATCTGCGGATTGAGTCCTTGTACGGCCCGATTTAGGGTCGTAGTTCAAAACTGGATCTATCACAATACAGCTGCTGGAGGAGTCACTACCCACTACGTACGTGAAAGTCCAAGTTTCAGGATCAAAAAAGCTCTCAATTAGTTTTTTCATACAATGTTCCTATCAATACACTTTATTATATATTATTTTGTTGTATTATATGGGTTATGCAAATGACTATTCTGATTCCCGCCATTATTGGTATGTTCGTTGGTTCACTCATGGGACTCACTGGAGCTGGTGGAGGCATCATCTCCGTTCCCTTGCTGATATTTGGGCTTGGATTACCCTTAAACCAGGCTGCGCCAATAGCCTTAGCTTCCGTAGCGATTTCAGCTGGTATGGGTGCTTATTTGGGATATCGCTCCAAAATATTGAGATACAAAGCGGCTGCTTTAATGAGCGTGACGGGCCTGATCCTTTCGCCACTTGGCTTGTGGTTGGCTAGCTTAACGCCGGAGCAACCTTTGGTTATTGGTTTTGGATGTTTACTGATTTGGATCTCATTGAGAATGTTATTTGAGGCCCATAAGGCAACCAAAGTGGGGATACCAGAAATCACCTCGCCCCCATTTTGCGAAATTAATCCAACAACAGGTAAGTTCATCTGGAGCAGTAAGTGTCGAAGCGCTTTACTTTTTACCGGTGCAGCAACAGGCTTTTTATCTGGATTATTAGGTGTTGGGGGTGGATTTATATTGGTCCCTTCACTCAGAAAGTTCACCGATTTACCTATGCAGTCCATAGTAGCCACTACGCTAGGAGTAATTTCAATCGTCTCTTCTGGAAATGCAATATTGGCAAGTGCAACGGGTAACATGAATTGGACAATCGCTTTACCTTTCATCCTCGGGTCTATTATGGGGTTGGGGATTGGTAGAAAATTAATCGAGAAAATTCACTCAAACCACGTACAACAAATTTTTGCAATACTGACTCTCATCATTGCAATAAATCTCATTTACA
>DAIUEA010000123.1:0-1489 GCA_036845365.1 Limnohabitans sp.
CAATCCATCTCCTACCCCTCGGTGAGCTTACAAACACTTATCTATGACCTAGCCGTCCTTCAGTGCATAGAGGGATGTTGGCCAAGTGGCACTGATTGGCGCAGCGCTGTGAAAACGCTCTATGCCCTGGCGGGCCTTGTAACTGCAATAGGTGTTTTTTATTACTATTGAGGGTTTTTATGTTTTGGGCTCTCCATCTAATGTCCTGCAATTATCAATTGATCAATCCTTTAACTATTAGTTGCATCAATTTTTTCATGTCGTTTTAAGAATTAACTTATTTAAAATTCCAAAGTCAAATAACTTTATATTTCTATAAATTTGGAAACTTGAACGATTTATAAAGAAAAGATATTTATAAACCACCTTAAAAAATATTTTCAAAGTGGGTCTCCTGAAAAATTTAAGCCTTAATAAGTCCAAATAAATGTGCTAAATCTTTAAAGAAAATTTTCACATGAGCCACAGGATCTCTTTTAACCAATTCTTTATTCATGTAGGCGTCAAACGTTAGGCGTTGCACATCCCTGTCCTCACATATTTTCACAAAACGCTCTCTACGCTTATCATTAATATACCAAAAATATTGCATGATACCGAGCACCCAAAATACTTGACCATGCACCTTCATAAACTGTTTGCGAGCGTGATTCAAGTTTTTGTTGTCCCCCGTCATCATCGCTTTTTGTATCGCCTGTGCAGCCAAGCGTCCGCCTAACATGGCATAGTAAATCCCCTCGCCCGATGCGGGTGCCACTACACCAGCCGCGTCACCTGCAAGCACCACATCCTTTGCGTTATCCCATTTAGGCAGGGGCTTTAGCGGAATTGGGGCCCCCTCACGCCTTAGGGTCTCAACGTTTTGTAGACCCGCTGCCTCCCGAAGCCTTGAGACCGCTGCTTTTAAAGAGTAACCTTTATCTGCACTACCCGTGCCGATGCTCATCGTGTCCCCATGAGGAAAGACCCATCCGTAAAAATCAGGTGACAAAGTACCTCTGTAATAAACATCGCATCTACTGGGGTCGTGGCTTGGATCGTTATCAGGCGCTTTTACGATTTCGTGATAAGCGAACACATATTTGGTCTTGTCTGAGCCCTCTATGTTTTGCTTAGCAACCTCTGATTTAGCTCCGTCGGCTCCAATCACAAACCTTGCTCTAACGCTTTGATTGGTGACGTTATCTTTGAAAGAGCTATCTTCAAAATGAACCCGAGCAACTCCGTCCATATCGTGCGTGATTCGGTCAAAGATCCCCTTCGCTCGCTTGGCACCGTTGTGTTGCGCGCGTGTACGAAGCCACTCGTCAAACTCATTTCTATTGACCATCCCCACAAAACCGCCATCAATCGGGATATCAACTCGGTTGTCTTTAGGAGAAATCATTCTAGCCTTACTCGATTTTGCAACGAGCAGGTGATCAGGAATATCAAAATCTTTTATCAAACGCGGTGGGATAGCACACCCACAAGGTTTTGTTCGCCCTTG
>DAIUEA010000123.1:1499-6008 GCA_036845365.1 Limnohabitans sp.
CGTCCAGTGCCAAGTCATTGGCTGCTGTAGCTCCAGCTGGACCACCTCCGACCACCACCACGTCATAAGTTGTTTGAAACATTTGATTGCTCCCCTTAATTAAACTCTGTCATTTATAAAAATTAAATTGTCTTTTTCAAAACTAAACTCCACTCAAAGTCAACTGTGCTGATGCTTTATCTTTATGAGCCAATGCAGGCGAGAGCTCAACCAACGCTGCTGTCTCCCTACTCAACGCTTTAACTCTTTGTGCAATCCAAGCTGCAATTAAAAACATGACCGCCTCGAGTGCAAACACGTTCGCATATGCCAACGAGGGGTTCCCCATCAACCTCATTGACATATCACTTGCACCCGTACCTACTAAGCCGCCCAGGCCGAACGCCACGGCTTGAGCCGCGCCCCAAAGCCCCATTCTGATGCCCGGCTTTGCACCGCCAGAATCAATACTAGAGGCTTGATTGGTTTGAGTCGCCAATCGCATCATGGTGCTGATTGCCGCTATTGAGAACAGTCCGTTTCCAACCCCTAGCACCATGAGTATGGGGTTAAGGGGCAAGGCAGGAGCCTGCGAGCCCAGCAGACCTGCAGCGCAGAGTCCAAACATTCCTAAGGCTGATAAAACACATCCAAAGCTCATCCAAGAGGATATTTGACCCAAACGACCTCTCACCCATCCACTTCCTATGAAGGCCAATAAGAGCATGCCCACCAACACACTTGCATGCAAAGTGCCAGAGAGTTGGGTGGTTTGACCCGGGGTGAGGTGATAAGTAATCGCCGCAAAGGGCTCCATTATTAAATCTTGAGCGCTGTATGCGAGCATGGAGGAGAACACGAAAAATGTGAACAACCGAGCTTGATCATCGCGCCACAAAAGAGCCAGAGCTTCTTTAAATTTGGTGTTTGTGTTTGTGTTTGTGTTTTTGTTGGTGTTTTTCTTAATGACCTTGATATCGGAGTTTTCAAGAGATACTTGATGAATAGGTTTATCAATTGGCTCTTTATTTTCTTCAAAGTCTGCGCCCCCCAGCAACCGGCTCTCAAGGCCGTACATGGCTAGGCCTGTGATGGTGCACGCCAATACGCTTACACCAACGCTCACCTCTAAGAGCCTGTCAAAAGAAAATGGATCCAATAATTTGCCGCTCACAATCGAGGTTACCGCAAACCCGAAGATCATCATGATCCACACTGCTGTTGCTGAAGTAGCCCTTTGATGATCCCCGACCCCTTTTGATAGCAACACGAGGAGCGTTGTTCCGCACGCGCTCACTCCCATACCAATCATACAAAAGCCGATCAACGCAGTGATTACGCCCAACGTGAATTGATCCGCCATCCAAGTTGTGGCTATTGCAGCCAACACTCCGCCCAACGACAACACAAACATTCCGCCTGTGATCCAAGGGGTAAATCTCTTTGTTTGGTCCGCGCCGTAACCCATTCTGGGTCTGATCATTTGAATGATGTAGTGCAAACTGACCAAAAACCCAGGCACCAACGCTGGTAGCGCAAGCTCAATGACCATGACCCGGTTTAAGGTCGTGGTGGTCGTGACGACCACTGCGCCCATGCATGCCTGGACCAAACCGACGCAAACGATATTGAGCCAGTTTGCAGCCCTTGATTTTGGGTGGTCTATTGCGTCAGTGATTACCAAGTCCTATTTCCTTTATGTTTCATTGTTTAATTTTTTTGACTAAAAGCGTCTCAAAGCAAAAGCACTCACCATCATCCCAGAGACAAAAAGCGGCACTCCAAACGCGCTTACCGAGAGGGCTTTTGCGATAGGATCTTTGACAAATTTATACATCAGTGGCATTTGAGCTATGGAGAGTAAAAATACCGCCCACGCGCTATTGGATTGACCCGCGTTTGAGAGTAAAAGGGCGGCTGACCACTGAGCAAACAACATGATCATGCTGGCCATCCAAGCGGCCCCTTTGGGCCCCATCAATACGGGCAAAGAATTCACCTTCATCAAGCGGTCACCCTCAATGGCTTTGAAATCGTTTAAAGTCATAATCCCATGAGCCCCAAAGCTATAAAGCATTGCAAACGCAAATATCGCCATGTTCGGATAATCATCCCCAAGCATCACCGCAGCTCCCGTCAGCCAAGCCAAGCCCTCATAACTAAGTGCACACACAGCGTTCCCAATCCAGCCGTTTTGTTTGAAACGAAGGGGCGGTGCTGAGTACGCCCAGGCTAACAAAAGCCCCAGCGCTGCCGCTGTGAAAGCCCACACTCCCAACCACCAAGCCCAAAACAAAGACAGCAACGTCCAAGCAACCGCAAGACCCAAGCCCCACATACCCGGCATACGCCCAGAAGGGATAGGTCGATCAGGCTCGTTGATCGCGTCAACATGCCTGTCAAACCAATCGTTAGAGGCTTGACTGCAAGCACAAACCATCGGTCCAGCCAAAACGATCCCCCAAATGACCTTGCCCAAGTGAAGCTCGATGGACTCTGCGCTTGATATGACACCACAAAGGTAAGCCCACATAGGCGGAAACCAAGTGATGGGTTTTAAGAGCTCAGCAACAACTTTTAACTTCGGCACATTCATAGACTTATTTTTACATTACAGTTTAGAATGTCAATAGCAATTGACACTTATTTCTCGAGTGTTATTGCGGGTATAGAATAAGAAAGTAATTAGTTATGGTTACTTTATTAGCAAGTTAAAAGCATTTAATTGATTTAAAGAAATTAGCTCATCTCGGTCTGTTTTGGACAGGCTGTGCGTTGTCAAACAAAGGGAAGGTTGAGATGGATCATCATTTGCGGGCTCAAGAGACTTTGCTAAATAGCTCCCACGGTGCGAGCCCTCACCGATCTCTTTGCACCGACTGCGGCGTCTCGCGCACTTCTGACCCCAAGCAATGCGCAACTGCGTGTCAATTTATCAAGCCTGATTACAAGGGCCTGGAGATCAAGGTGCACGGCAGAAAAAGGAGCTCACAAAAAGCGGATGAGTTACATTTTGGTCCCTTTACCAACATGTATCGCGCGAGTTTAAAAAACCCAATCCCAGGCGCTCAGTGGAGCGGGATCACGACCAGAATTGCTGAAAAACTTCTCGAGCAAGGCAGAGTTGACGCTGTGCTCACGATGGAGGCTGACCCAAATGATAAGTGGCGTCCCGTGCCTGTGTTGATTGATAAAGCAAGCGATATGAAAAGAGCGCGCGGCATGCGTATGGGCTACGCCCCGCTTTTATCTTTGCTTGAGCCAGCTCAGAAAATGGGATACAAAAAATTAGCCATTATTGGAATTCCCTGCCAAATATACGCACTCCGCTCGCTTGAGAAAAGCCTTGGGCTAGAGGAACTTTTTGTGATTGGCACACCTTGCTCTGATAACACCACAACAGAAAATTTTCATCAATTTTTAAACCTTATTACCCCAACGCCTGCAGACGTCACTTACCTTGAATTCAAGGCCAATTACCACGTTGAGTTGAGGTATCAAAGCGGAGAGGTCAAAGAGATACCTTTTCTCCAATTGCCGCTCTCTGATTTGCCCAATGACTTTTTCCCTCTCACCTGCCGCAGCTGCGTTGACTACACCAATGTGCTCTCCGACATCACGATTGGCTACATGGGAGGTGAGGGTGAGCAATGGGTTTTGACTCGAAATAAAAAGGGCGAGGAGTTGTTGGAGCTCCTCTCAGATGAGGTTTTATTAAAGAAGCCCGGCAGCGCTGGCAAAAGACACTCTGCAGTAATGGGCTTTAAGAAGAATGTCGAGCTCGCTGCAGGGGGGCTCCCCCTCAGAAAAATGCCCAATTGGCTCAGACCTATCGTGTCGTGGTTGATGCCACGTTTTGGCCCAAGAGGTTTGGAGTTTGCCCGAACCAGGGTGGAGATGAAGGCCATTGAATCCGTACTTCACTTGAGGCGCGAGTTGCCCGCACGTATAAAGCACATGGTCCCACCTCACATTTGGGCTTTGACTAAAGACTACGATTTAAAGCCCGAGGCACATGAGGAACCTCTGAAGGGCTAGATAATGGGTGAACTATGACTCGACTGAGGCTCAATTATGGCTTGGCTTGGCTTGGCTTGGCTAGGCTATAGGATGACTCATTGAATTTAGTTCTATTTAGCTGTATGTGAATCACGGTTTATCAGAGGAGTCTGCCATTCCGTAGCGGTGCAGCTTAATGTACAAACTCTGCCTAGAGAGACCCAACATTTCTGCAGTCGATGCTCTGTTATTTTGCGTCAACTCTAAAGCAGATTGGATACACATCTTCTCGATCATGTCTGAGGTCTCCCCCACAATATCTTTCATCGGCATGCGCCCAACCAATTGAGCGAGCTGTGAGACGGAGCCGGCCATGCTGCTTGATGCGACAGGTCCAGTTTGAGACAAACGGTGAACATCTCTGATGAAAAATCCATATCTCTTTTCATCAGAGTCAAGCGTAGACGCACTGATCTCTACTTCAACTGAGGTATTGGATTCAGAGACAAGCTCTGTGGCAAAGTTTCTAAG
>DAIUEA010000124.1:0-5988 GCA_036845365.1 Limnohabitans sp.
CTCTGGGGGTTAGCTTGCTTTTGATGCTAGTTGTTGCATTCTTTCTTAAAAGAAAGCCAGCGGGATTCTTGAAACAGTGACACGCCTGAATTAGCGCCTGGATTAGCGACTAACTTGGCTCCTCAATTTTTAGCTAACTAGGTAGTTAAATTGGAATTTAACCCACCGTATTAAACTTTGGTGTGAAATGGCTCTCAATTGCTGGGAGGGCAAATGACCCGCAGACCCCAGCCCTGGATCTTTGCTTAGTCGCTGAGAAACCTCTTCCTCCAGAAAAAAATAACTGAGCCTAAGCTGATTAAAACCATAATTAAAATAGTCCAAAACAACCCCTGTTCGTAATGTATGTAGGGAAAAGTTTCAAAGTTCATTCCAAAAAAACCAGTAATTAAATTAAGAGGCAAAAATATAGCGGTCAAAACAGTAAGGGTTCTCATGATGTCATTTGTTCTATTGCTTTGTGCGCTGAAATGCATTTGAACAGCAGTTTCAGCGCTTTGCTCAAGTCTTCTCACATGGTGGGCCACCCGCTCAATGTGCTCCAGTACATCGCGACTTCTTACCTTCAAGAGCTCCAACTCAAGGGGCGAGCTTTGCGCCTCTTTTGCATACGACTCGAGTGAATCGGTCCATTCTTGTACCGCACTGCGCTGATCTTCGCTGATTTCGTCAAGTAAATGCAACGACAACCTTGCATCTAACAGAGCGCTCCAATCTTTGAAGCGAGTTTTAGGATTTAACAACTCACTTTGCCAGTGGTCAAGTTGGCGGGTCAACTCTCTCCTCAAATTAAGGTAGCCGTCCACCATTAGACTGACAATCCTTAGCATCAAATCAGAGGGACTCTGGGGCAGGCGGTGGCCACCGGACGAGGAGGAGGAGGAAGAGGAGGATGCAGCGGAGTTTAACAACTTGGTTGCAAACGCGTCCCTTACAGAGCAGTCGGTTGGATGGACCGTTAATAAAACGCAACCCATCACAACAAATGCGACAGGACTCGTATCTATTCTTCTAAGCACAGGGGGGCCCCCTTTGGGGCTAGGGCTGTGCAAAATCGAACCCGGCTCCTTTAAATTAGTTTCTGTTTGACCCGAAGCAAGCCGTCTAAAAACCAGCATATCGTAGTCTGATGTGAAGTCATAGTGTGAAGGCAGCTGATTGTTTAAGATATCTGTGATGTGTAGGTCTACAATCTGAGCGTTGCAATGCCGATGTAAAAACGTTTGAATGTCTTGCTGCAATAATTCAAACTCCCTTCGCCCAAAGGCCATCCAAAGGAATCCCTCCCCAGGCTGACCTACAGGCAGTTGGTCCGACTCGCAGACCGAGTTTTGAGTTATATTAAAAATTCTCATGCAATGATGATACACAAAATAGATGAAACTTTTATGCTATGAGAGTTCTAGTTGTTGAGGACGATTCCGCACTGCGCCTGGGCTTAAAACGAACCCTCCTTGCAGAGGGTTGGCAAGTTGACACGGTTGACAATGGTGAACTTGCGCTCGGTGCCACTGCTGTCCAGGATTACGATATTGCGGTGTTGGATCTGAGCTTACCCAAAATTGACGGCTTAAGGGTCCTCAAAGAGTGGAGAGATAAAGGACTTAAACACGCAGTCTTGATACTCACTGCGAGGGACGAATTACAAGACCGTATACTCGGTCTCAACAGCGGCGGGGATGACTATTTAACCAAACCATTTGAGGCCTCAGAGTTGATTGCTCGAGTTCGAGCAATCGTTAGGCGCAGGACCGGCTCAATGACTCAAGTGCTTGAGCTTGGAGATGTGTCTTTTAACACCGATAGCCGAGAGCTTTTCTGCAACGAGCAACGCATTATGGTCAGTCCCCGCGAGGCCACTCTGCTTGAGCTTTTAATGGGCTCGTCTGGTAAAGCCGTACCCAAGAGCCGGATCGTCTCAGCCATGTCTAGTTGGGACACCAACTTTACGCCCAACTCCGTTGAGATATATATTCTAAAACTCAGAAGAAAGTTGGCAAACACCAGAGTCTGCATTTTAACTGTTCGAGGAACTGGGTACGTTATAGAGGCAAGTGAGTGAAATTATTAAAAGCAGATAGCTTAAGGCGCAACCTAATCCTTACTTTTATTTGGTTATGGGTGGCCTCTGCGCTAGGGGCAACCTTGGTGGCATTTTGGTTGGCAGGACGCTCAGCTCAAATAGCATTTGACCGAATACTAAAAGATGATGCTCTGGCCCTCATGACTCAAATCCATTGGGATAAAAATACCCCAGTTTTCTCTGGCGATACTCATACTGCGGACTATTTAATCTTTGACTCTTTTTCCCCTTCGCGTTTTACAGTGATCACTGAAGACGGTAAAAAATTAGTGGGTAATGCCACTTTGGAGCTTCCCCCAAATGCTGACACCCAAAAGCCAGATATTCCACTATTTTTTGACTCCAACACTTCGATTGGGAACTTAAGAGTAGTGGCCATTAAATTACAGGACAAACAATCAAGCGCATATGCTTGGGTCATTGTTGGGGAGTCGCAGGCCAAGCGCGATCAAATTTCAAAAGAATTGGCGGCCGCCATTTTCCTTCCCGCCATCGGGTTGGCTGTTTTAATTGTTCCGTTGTTATTTGCTGGTATCCGTTACGGGCTGGCTCCCGCAAAGGCGATCAATGACGCTGTTTCAAAAAGAGGTATCAACGATCTCTCACCCATTCCTTTGTCTCAAGTACCAGATGAGCTAACAGGGCTTATAAGCCACATCAATGATTTACTAAGGCGTTTGGAGGATGCAGTTGCACACGAGAGAAGGTTCATCTCTGATGCAGCCCATCAGCTAAGAACCCCTCTAGCAGGAATAAAGCTTTTGGTGGATGACCTATTAAGAACAAACCAAGCTAACCCTAAATCCCCCCCCGACCTGGAGGTTCTAACAGAGCTCTCCTTGGCCTCTTCGCGCGTCACACAACTTGTTAAACAACTCTTGACACTTGCCAGGTCAGAGGGTGTGAATACAATTGAGAAAAATGAATTTACGCTCGGTTTTTTGATCTCTGAGTTGTTAAAAAATTGGGGTCCAATTTTTAAGAAAAAGGGAAAAGATTTGCACGTCAGCGCCTACCTCAACTCATTTAAAGATTTTAAAATTAATTCAAACCTCACTCTCCTGATCGAGATCTTGGACAACATTATTGACAATGCTTTGAACTACGGCGGGGACACGGTTGAACTCCATGCAAACATTCAACACAGCCGAATCATTTTGCAAGTGCTTGACAGCGGCTCAGACGTTTTACAAGAAGACGTAGAAAAGATGCTAACCCCATTTTGGAGAGGCCTAGACTCCACGAATCAAGGCGTAGGGTTGGGGCTACCTATAGCGCAAAAGACGTGTTTACTTTTGGGCGGAGTGCTGAGCATTCAGGTTCAACCACAAGTAAAGGGAACTCAGGTTACGGTTGATTTGCCTGTCTAAATTCTTTAGCTACGGGACTCTTTAGTAACTGGCATATTTAAGAACTGGCCTATTTAGGAACAGGCCCTTGTCTCTTAACTCTTTTTATTTTGATAGGCTAACCATTCCCCAACGATGCCTTTTCTGAATGCCATCACGCATATGACAAAAATTGCGCCAATGATGACAGTCACCCATGAACCCACCCTGTCTGAGAGTAAGTTTTGTAGGGCTATAACGATTGCAGAACCCAATACAGGACCAAAGAACGTGCCTGCTCCGCCCAACATGGTCATCAAAATAACCTCTCCAGAGGTAGATTGCAATACATCAGACAAGGTTGCAAAACCAAGCACTAAGGCTTTAAGTGATCCAGCCAAGCCGGCTAAGGTGCTTGACAACACAAAAACAAGTAATTTGTAATGCTCTGCATAATATCCCAGAGACGAAGCCCTGGGTTCATTCTCCCGAATAGCCTTTAACACCTGACCAAAAGGGGAATGAACAACCCTCAGAATGAATAAATAGACACAAACGAAAATGAAAAGTACAAAGTAGTACATCACAGTATCGTTTGACAAAGATATAACCCCTAGTAAATCTCCCCTGGGAACACCTTGGATGCCGTTCTCACCGCCAGTAAATGGTGCTTGAAGGCATACAAAATACACAAGCTGGGATAACGCCAGGGTGATCATTGCAAAGTAAATCCCAGACCGCCTAATTGCAATCAACCCTATGACCAATCCCAGCACCGTGGAGACCAAGCTACCCGCAATTAGAGCCGAGATCGTGGACCAACCGTTTGATGCGATCAACCAAGAGGTGATGTAAGCGGAACTTCCAAAATAAGCAGCGTGCCCAAAAGACAGCATTCCGCTGTAGCCAAGCATTAAATTAAATGCGCAGGCAAATAGCGCATAGCACAGCAAGGTCATCAAGAAGATTGGATACAGCCCGAGCAAAGGCGCTAAAAGCGCAAAGACAAACAAAATAACATAGAAAGTTGTAATTCTTGACATCTGCATCATTTACTCTTTACCAAATAAACCGGCAGGACGCCAACACAACACAATAGCCATGATTAAAAACACGACAATGTTTGAAGCCTCTGGATAAAAAACTTTTGTGAATCCCTCAATGACGCCAAGTCCAACGCCGCTCAAAATTGAACCCAAAATCGATCCCATTCCACCAATCACAACGACGGCAAAAACTACGATCACTAAAGAAGATCCCATTAGGGGTGAGACTTGAATGACTGGGGCTGATAGCACACCGGCCAAGGCAGCAAGAGCCACCCCCCCTGCATAGGTAAACATAACCATCATGGGAACATTTATTCCAAATGCCTGCACAAGTTTAGGATTCTCCGTTGCGGCCCTCAAAGTTGAGCCCAGACGGGTTCTCTCAATAAGGTACCAAGTCATAAAACAAATACTCAAAGAAGAAACGATCACCCATACCCTATAAATTGGCAAATTCATAAATCCAACATCAAAGGTTCCCCTTAAAACCTCTGGAACTGGATAGGATTGTCCGGATGCTCCGAATATCTCTCTCAAAACACCCTCCGCGATCAAAGACAAACCAAACGTGAGCAATAAACCATATAGAGGATCCACTTTATATAGGAACCTTAAAAAAAGCCTCTCCAAGATAAGACCTATCAAACCAACCGATAGTGGAGCCAAAACCAATGCCCACCAATAGCCTAATTCAAAGACATCCAAAAGAATCCAGGTTGCGTAAGCCCCCATCATGTAAAAGGCTCCATGTGCAAAATTTACAACCCCCAGAAGTCCAAAAATCACAGCCAGTCCTAAACTTAACATGGCATAAAAAGAACCATTGACCAATCCGAGCAGGAGTTGCCCCAAAATAACTTGAATTGGAATGCCAAAGATATCGGTCATGGATGTTTTATTACAGGCTACAAAAAATTAAGGTGGGTGTCATTAAAAATACCAGGTGGGCTATTTTTTCTTAACAAGCGGGCAAGTTGAATCAGACAAAGGACCAAAGGCCTCTTCACCTTTCATTTTCTTGACCAGTTTGTAATAGTCCCAGGGGTATTGGGACTCCTCTGGGGTTTTTACTTGCATCACATACATTTCGTGAATCATCACTCCGTCTTCTCGGATATATCCACCCTTGGCGAAGAAATCATTGATCTTCATGGACTTTAGCTCTGCCATCACCTTATCGGAATCGGTGGTATTCACCGCTTTTACAGCCTTGAGATACGTGGTGATTGCTGAATAGTATGCGGCTTGAGGCATAGTTGGCTCTTTTTTCATCTTTGCAAAGTATCGCTTTGCAAAGGCACGAGTATCATCATTAAGATCCCAATACCAACCATCCGTGAGGTAGAGTCCTTGAGCGGTCTTTAAGCCTAAGCTGTGAATGTCGCTAATATAGGCCAATAAAGCGGCGGGCTTCATCGTTTTAGTAATTCCAAACTCGTTGGCCGCTTTTAAAGAGTTGGTGAAGTCCGCACCTGCATTGGATAAGCCAAGCACCTGAGCCTTTGAGGACTGGGCTTGAAGCAAGAAG
>DAIUEA010000125.1:0-5874 GCA_036845365.1 Limnohabitans sp.
ATGATGATGGTGTTGGCGCTTGGCACATCGATACCCGTTTCAATAATGGTCGAGCAAAGCAAAATGTTGTGCCTTTGGTTGATGAATTCTCTCATCACCCGCTCCAACTCTCTCTCAGGCATTTGACCATGAGCAATAGCGATCCTGGCCTCCGGTATCAGCTCTTGCAGTCTTTGCCTTCTGTTCTCAATGGTGTCGACTTCGTTGTGCAAGAAGTAGCATTGTCCGCCCCTTTTGAGCTCCCTTAATATGGCCTCTCTGATTACACCGTTTCCCTCACTTCGAACAAAAGTTTTGATTGAAAGTCGTCTTTGAGGCGCAGTGGCGATTACGCTCAAATCCCTTAAGCCTTCAAGCGCCATACCCAGTGTTCGGGGTATCGGGGTTGCTGTGAGGGTTAGTACATCAACTTCAGACTTGAGGGATTTGATCATCTCTTTGTGTCTGACCCCAAATCTATGCTCCTCATCAATAATCAATAGCCCAAGGTCCTTAAACTTTAAAGAACCGCTTATTAATTTATGGGTTCCAACTACTATATCGACTGAGCCGTCCTCGATACCTGCCATAGCGACTTTTATCTCTTTAGCCGATCTAAACCGACTCATCTCGGCAATTTTGATAGGCCATTTGGAGAACCTATCGCAAAGTGTTTGAAAGTGTTGTTCGGTGAGGAGCGTTGTGGGGGCAAGTAAGGCCACTTGTTTGCCACCCATGACCGCGACAAAGGCAGCTCTTAGTGCAACTTCTGTTTTCCCAAAACCCACATCCCCGCATATGAGGCGGTCCATGGGGCGAGGGCTTATCATGTCTTGTATGACTGCGTGGATGGCCCCTTTTTGGTCCGGGGTTTCCTCAAATCCAAAATCATTGGCAAAGGTCTCATAATCGTTGGCAGAGTATTTAAAGGGATGACCTTGCCTTAGAGCGCGACGAGCGTAGGTGTTGAGCAACTCCGCTGCAGCGTCTCTTACTTGCTCAGCCGCTTTGCGCTTTGCTTTGTCCCACTGACCAGAGCCCAGCCTGTGAAGGGGAGCCTCAGAGGCACTTACACCGCTGTAGCGGCTGATTAAGTGAAGCTGGCTCACTGGTACATAAAGCATCGCTTGATCGGCGTACTCCAAGTGGAGGTACTCTTGTACTTTTGAGTTTGAGGGGTCCTCAACTGATTGATTATTCAACGCCTCTTTTGAGGATTCTTGGGCTGAGTGTCCAACGCCCTGTAAGTCCATATGAATGAGGCCGCGGTATCTTCCAATACCGTGGACACTGTGAACAACTGGGTCTCCGATTTGTAGCTCAGAGAGGTCTTTGATTAAAGATTCTACGTCGCTGGTTTGTTCTTGTTTTTTTCTGCGCCTTGTGGTCGGACCTGCATCAAAAAGTTCCGACTCTGTAACGAAGTCTATTTTTAAGTCGTAAGCCAGAAAACCAAAGTGCAAACCAGCTACAACAATCCCAAGAGGCTCTGGACTGTCTATGAACTCTTGCAGGCTCTCAAAACTGGGCGGGGAGACATTGCTGGCTCTTAAAAAATCAAGCAAACTTGCCCGCCTGCCTTCACTCTCAGCAATGATCAAAACTTTATTAGCAGTCTTAGTCAGGTGCAATTTGAGCTGACCTAAGGGGTCAGCCGCGCCTCTGTGGACGCTTAAATCAGGCAGTGGTCCTGAGAGTGCACTTTGTGACTCACTTGGATCCAATGATTTATTTGTATCAGGCAGCTGCAGCTTCTCAAGGACCGAATTGGGCTCTGGGGCAGTTGCAGTCAGTAAATTGTTTGCTTTGGGTTTTAGCACCAACTGCGTGTATTGGTTACACAGACTGAAGAACTGCTCACTGCTGAGGAATAAGTTGGCAGGCGCTAGGGCAGGGCGATCAGGGTCTCCCTGAGCTAGTTTGTACCGGTCGTTGGTGTCTTGCCAAAATCTTTGAAATATCGGCTCTAGTTCACCGTGCAAGACTACGGTTGCATTTTTCCCTAAGTAATCAAAAACAGTGGCTGTTTCATCAAAGAAAAGAGGTAGGAAATATTCGATTCCAGCCGTAGCTACGCCATTACCAATATCTTTGTAGATTCTGCTGCGGGTGGGGTCTCCCTCTAAAAGCTCACGCCAACGGTTTCTAAATTTAGCCCTTGAGTCCTCATCCATTGGAAACTCGCGCCCCGGCAGCAGGCGTACCTCGGGGACTGGGTACAGACTTCTTTGTGTATCAGGATCAAATGTTCTGATTGAATCAATTTCGTTGTCAAAGAGGTCAATTCGAAATGGGAACCGAGAGCCCATCGGGTATAGATCAATAAGTCCACCTCTTACACAATACTCGCCAGGACTTATGACCTGGGAGACATGCGAATAACCAGCCAAAGTCAGCTGAGAGCGGAGCTTGGATTCCTCTAATTTTTGTTTGACTTTAAAATGAAATGTATAACCCGCAAGAAAAGACGCAGGTGCTATTTTGTAAAGAGCTGTAGTTGCTGGAATCAGCACAATGTCAGCCTCTCCCTGTGAGATTTGCCAAAGCGTTGCCAATCTCTCGCTAATGAGGTCTTGGTGGGGGGAGAAACTATCATACGGAAGAGTCTCCCAGTCTGGGAAAATAACGCTCCTCAGGTCTGGGTTAAAAAATGACATTTCGTCCATCAAACGCTGTGCGTCACCCGCATCTGAGGTGATGATGGCTACTTTGTGGTTTTGACCAATTTCTTGCGCGCTTAACCGCGCTAACATCAACGCGTCAGAGGAACTAAAGGGCCGTTGTAAGTTCAGGCGCTTGCCGGGAGATAATTTGGGTATGTGCATCAAGTAATTAACAGGAAAAGCATTTCATAGCTGATGTCTGTACAACGCAAAAACATCTATTTTAGATTGTCTGAACTTAAAAGGCTTAAATGGACTCTAATTCTCCCTCAATTAACCTAGTAGTGCCTTGCGCGGGTAGGGGTGAGCGCGCGGGTAGAGCAATGCCCAAGCAATATGCAACTATTGCATCTAAGCCTATGATTGCTCACACTTTAAACGCTTTGTTACAAGTATCCTCTATCCAAACCGTAGGCTTGGTGGTGAGTCCAGGTGATGTATTCATAAATTCCATTTTGGTCGATCACGCTTTGTCAAATAACCCAAGAATTAAAGTCATCCCAAAAGGCGGTGCAACCCGAGCTGAAAGTGTTTTAGCTGGGCTGCAGTATTTCAAAGATCTAGGCGCTTTAGATGAGGGATGGATTTTGGTGCACGATGCTGCACGTTGCCTAATCACTCCACAAAGCGTAGAAAAATTGATTCAAACTTGTTTGAGCGATCCAGTTGGAGGCTTACTTGCTTACCCCGTTGCGGACACTTTAAAGGAGTCCCAAAGGGGAAGAGTTGAGAGGACCATTCAGCGTGGGGGAAAGTGGCTGGCACAGACTCCTCAAATGTTTAGGCTGGGTATCCTTATGAAGGCGTTAAATAGGGCTAAAGAGCAACACCTTGATTCCATCACAGATGAGTCTAGCGCGATAGAGGCGCTAGGCGAGAGTCCAGTGCTTGTGGAGGGTGCAAGCGCTAACTTTAAAATTACGTATCCTTCGGATTTTGAGATTGCTGAGGCCCTCATTAATTACAGATCGGGGAAGGCTTAAAAGGCTTTAAGCCTTATACATTAATTTGTTAATAAAAGAGATCATTCAATGTCAATTAATAATTTCAGAATCGGTGAGGGGTGGGACGTGCATGCATTGGTTGAGGGACGACCGCTCATCATAGGGGGGGTCAGCATTCCCTTTGAAAAAGGCTTAATGGGGCACTCAGATGCGGATGTGTTGATTCACGCACTAATTGATGCTTTGCTTGGTGGTGCGGGACTGGGGGACATAGGGCGACACTTCCCAGACACCGATCCTCGGTTTAAAGGTGTAGATTCAGTCGTGCTCTTAGAGCATTCCCACCAACTTATAAAAGACAGGGGGTGGAAGCTTGGGAATATAGATTCGACGATTATTGCTCAGTCACCCAAAATGGCCCCTTACATTCCACTCATGATTGACCGCTTAAGCAGCGCACTAAACATCGACAAATTGTTGATCAATATCAAGGCTAAAACGGCCGAGAAACTGGGGCCTGTAGGACTTGGGCAGTCGATCGAAGCAAGGGCAGTGGTGCTTTTATTCAAAGCTTAATAAACAATTAATCGAAAAAAATGGATGCATTAATTTGGTGCAATCCAGAGATTAAGATTTGATCGAGAGTTGATCGAAAGCAGATTAGGAGTTCAATTTTAAATTTTTAGGATGATCAAAATGACCCTACAAGAGCCACAACTATGCTCCTTTACTGTTCAAGCCGTAGAGGCGACTCAACTTGAGAGTCACCGCATCGCCTATTGGAGATGGGGTAGTTTGCAGGCGAGCAAAATAATTATATGTGTGCACGGATTAACTAGACAGGGACGCGATTTTGATGTGTTGGCTCGTACCTTGCTAGGTTCGTACAAGGAGATGGGCGAGGAGGTCCTAATTTTGTGCCCAGACGTGGTTGGGCGGGGCAAAAGTGATTGGTTGACCCAACCAGCGCACTATCAGCCCCCAACCTATGCATACGGACTGAAATCGTTGCTGGATGAGTTGAGCAACCAAAATGGTTGCAAATCCATTGATTGGGTTGGAACAAGTATGGGGGGCATTATTGGGATGCTTATGTGCGGGGTAGACGCTCTAAAGCCTCAGGTGCCAATTCGCAGATTGGTGCTCAATGATGTGGGGCCTGTGGTTCGGTGGGAATTTATTGAGCGTTTGAAAAGCTATGTGGGTAAGGGAAGCACTTATTTGAGTTTAGAGGAGGGGGTTGAAGCTTTAAGACAAATTTTTAAAGGTTTTGGTCCGCACAGCAAAGAGGAATGGACACAGCTTTCTTTGCCTATGCTCAAAGAGATTGAGGGGTCTAGGTGGGTACTTCACTATGACAACCAGATAGTTGTGCCAATTGAGCTTATGACGCGTGAGGGCTCAATTGCTGCAGAAAAGACGATGTGGTCTATTTACGATCAAATCAATTGTGAAACACTTCTCATTAAGGGCGAGGAATCAGAGTTAATGAGCTCAGAAAACGCACAAGAGATGTGCAGCCGGGGTCCAAAACCTCTTCTATACACAGTTCCAGGGGTAGGGCATGCACCTACTCTAATCCATGATGATCAGCTTAAGATGTTGAACAATTTCTTAGTTAGAGGTTAGAGAAAATTTTTAAATGTAATGTTGCAGATCAATACGAGTCGAAGGTCGGAGTTGGACGCTAATTTAAATAAAAATTCAGATGTGGCTGACTTACGCTCGTTATCTGAGGTTGACAGCGCGCACAGCGAAGGCGCAGAGCAGCATCCCAAGCCGCTTAAAAAAGTCCTTCCTGAGCCAGTGGCGACTGATTTCATTGCTATAGCTACCCAAAGCGTGCCTGATGAGCCTCAGGTGCTTCACAGAGCCCGGGTTTTTGCGGAAAGATTGTTAGAGGTCGAGACTCTAGATAGTGGAGAAAACTCATTAGCTCACGCCGACGAGGTGGCTTTAATAGTCAAACAAATCGGTGGATCTGAGAGCCTTCAAGCGGCGAGCTATTTGGTGTACGCGAGTGCCTACTTATCCAAACCTGCGGAGATCATAGGAAAAGTATTTGGGGAGAGCTTAACCTCCCTAGCAGTGGAGGGGACTCATCTTTTAAAGCTTGAAAAACAGACTCGGGCCAAGCAAAAGACTGCTAATGCGGGGTCATCTGTGGCGCTTCAAGGGGTTGCTCAAACAGAGAATGTAAGAAGAATGCTGTTGGCATTTTCAAGAGATTTTCGGGTCGTCATGCTTCGCCTTGCGTCGTGCGTTCAAACGCTCAGATACTACGCTGC
>DAIUEA010000126.1:0-5825 GCA_036845365.1 Limnohabitans sp.
GTTTTCGCAAGCAAATACCAAACTCCCAAACCCGCCACCACAGACGCACAAAAAGATATTGCGTAAGGGGCGCTGACAATTAGGCCGGCAAACTCCAGTGACTCATTTTGGTAGGGAGTTTGTACCGATTTAAACTCTGAGCCAAAGATTATTAACGCCAAATTGTCCAAAACAATTAACAGTCCAACGGTTAAAAAAATCTGCGCGACTTCAGGCGCTTTAAGAACCTTGGATATTAAAAATTGCTGAGTCAAATAACCCATAACAAACACCACAGCAAAAGAGATCAATGCTCCAAACACGGGGTCAATACCTAAAAAGGCCCATGCGTAATAAGCCACATACATACCCACCATCAAAAACTGTGCTTGAGCGAAATTTACAATTGAGATGACGCCAAAGACAAGCGTGAGCCCAATTGATATCACACTGTAAACGCCGCCCAGCATCAGTCCGTCAAGGATGGCTTGTAGTAGTGCCATTTATGAAATTACCAATAAAAAAATAGTTCTGTAATCTAAGAGTGATTAAGATTCTTACTTAAATTATCCGTTATTGATAAATTTACCCTTAGCATATTTCTGGGGCCATACGGTTGCGAGCTCATTTTTCTGCCACTGAACCATGACTGGATCAGCAAACGTGTTAAGACCTGAATCATCAAACTTAATTTTGCCATTCGTCATCGCCTTGGCCCAGCCTTCGGTGAAGGTGAGGGCGCGCAGGGTTTTAGTGATATCTTCAGGTTTGGAGGATTTTGCCGCATTAATGGTTTGAGCCAAAACGTCCAATGAGACGGCATGTTCTAAAGCTTCATGAACCATAAAAGTGTTGTAGCGTTTCCTGTACCTCTCGGTCAACTCTGTGTCTAAATCGTAGTTGGCTGAACAAATTGATAAAACACCATCAGCATAATCTCCCAGTGCTTTTGCAAAATCAGGGATAACGTAGCCTGCTGAGCCGCCGACTATTGGGATACCTATCTTTTGTTGGCGAAGTGCTCTGACGATCAGCAAACTGTCGTTCAAGTAAGAGACCGGAAAGACGACCTGGGCTTTAGAGGCTCTGAGTTTATTAATGAGTGGAGTCACATCGGTGATCCCAAGCGGATAAGCCTCGTCCATCACAATCTCTACACCTGCCTCCTTGGCTGCGTTTCTTATGCCTGTTGCGGTTGAAGTACCGAACGCAGTATCTTCAAACATGATTGCAATCTTATTCGTCTTCGCAATACCGCCCGATAGATCATGTGCGAAGTTAAACTGCGCTTTACCAATAACGCTTCCTTTGGGGGTGACTTGAAAAACGTTCTTAAAGCCCCTACTGGTAAGTTGATCAGAATAAGACATGGTGATGAGAGGGATACCTCTACGCTCAGTGACCTCAGAGATAGCCAGCGTGAGCGAGGACGCAAAGGCACCAAGGATTGCGCAGCAATTGTTTTCTGCAATTAGACGCTGTGCAATCGTGGCTGCATTATTGGGGGTGGACGTGGAGTCTGCAATTTCTAGAGAAATCTTTGCTCCCCCAAGGCCTTTGAGTCCACCGCTAGCGTTGATCTCATCAGCCACGAGTTCAATGCCTTGTTTGGAGTTCACTCCAAACTGAGCGTTTGCGCCTGATAGTGGAAGTATGACCCCAACTTTCACGCTGTTTGATTGTCCAAAGGATTGCAAGGGCCAGTTGCTTGCTAGTCCTAGGCCGACCCATGAACTTAATTTCTTGAGTGTGCTGCGTTTTATTGGATTCAAGGTGATGCTCCTCTTAAATATTTACTTTTATGTATTTACACTTTTATTCCACCAACTATTGAACGGATTATGGTTGTCAAAAAAATACTTCCTATTCAGGTTTACCATAATATTGACGTATTGTCTGACAATATATGATCTCTCCCATGGTGACTGAACTCAAGCAAGTTAAATTAGAGACTCTACGCGCGCAAGTAGAAAACACCCTGCGTCAAGCAATTATCAGCGGTGAATTGAGTCCTGGAGAAAAGCTAATTGAGCGAGAGCTTTGCGAAATGTTAGGCGTTAGTCGTCAGTCTCTAAGAGAGGCCATGCGCAAGTTGGAGGCTGAAAAGCTAATTGTGATTGTTCCCCACCGTGGCCCAGAGGTCGCGTCTATGACTATCGAGCAAGCCAGAGAGCTCTACGCTTTGAGGCAATTGTTGGAGAGCTTTGCGGCTCAAGAGTTCACAATTCATGCAAGCGACTCACAAGTTAAAGACCTCATCAAAACAGTCAAACGACTAAGAGACGCGGTTAAGAGAAATGACTCGGAGGGAGTGCTTGAAGCGAAGGCTGAGTTTTACGGCATATTGCTAGGTGGATGCGGCAATAGCTTAGTGAGCGAGGTCTTAGGTGGTTTGCTCTCTAGAGTGAGTTTACTGCGGGCAACCTCTCTTATGCTTGAGGACAGGCTGCCTCAAAGTTTAAAAGAGATTGAAGCCTTAGTGGCCTGCATCAAAGCGAGAGACCCCGAAGGGGCTAGAGCTATTTCATTTGAGCATGTAAGTAACGCCCAAAAAGCTGCTCTTGGTGTTTTAGAGTATCAGTTAGGTGTAAGTTAATTTTTATTTTTTAAAGGAGATATTTATGAACAAAGATTCATTTGAAAAAGGGTTGAAAACAAGACGCGAGGTCCTCGGTGCAGAGTATGTTGATAACTCTCTTAAAAATGCAGATGACTTTAATATGCCTATGCAAGAATTAGTGACGGAGTACTGCTGGCATGAGATCTGGAACCGTCCTGGACTTGACCGTAAGACGCGCAGCATTATTAATTTATCAATGCTTACAGCGCTTAACCGTCCCCACGAACTTAAGCTTCACGTAAGGGGCGCAATCAACAACGGTCTGAGTAAAACGGAGATTTCTGAGGTCCTGTTGCAAACAGCCATTTATTGCGGAGTACCGGCCGCCATTGATAGCTTCAGGGGCGCGAAGGAAGTGTTTAAAGAAATGGGGATTTAAGGGTGTCCAAGAGCAAAATTGGGTTCATAGGGCTGGGGCAAATGGGGGTACCCATGGTGCGCTGTTTACTCAAACAGGGTTACTCAGTCAGTGGCTTTGATTTGAACGCTGCTGCACTTGATTCTTTTTCTGCAGAGTCCAACTTTCACTCCAAGTCCTCGCCGGGCTTTGTTGTTGATTCCTCTGATGTGATTATATTTATGCTACCTGATAGCAACGTGGTTGATCAGTTGCTTTGGGGTGCAGGCGACTTAAAGAGCGACTCAAAGAGTGGCTCTGAGGGTGTTGCCAGCAAGCTAAATTCCGCGCAGATCCTAATTGACATGGGTTCTTCTGATCCCGTTAGGACCCGCGCAAACGCAGAGAAACTAAAGGGCCTGGGAATAGAGTTTGTTGATGCCCCTGTATCGGGTGGCGTTAAAAGGGCCATAGACGGGACCTTGTCCATCATGATTGGGGGAGAGGCAAAGACTGTGGATGCGGTCACGCCTATTTTGTCATCGATGGGCAAGACGCTCACCCATGTGGGGCCCAGTGGTGCAGGGCACGCTGTGAAGGCGTTGAACAATTATGTGTCCGCATCAGGTTTGTTGGCAGTTTGTGAGGCGTTGGTAGCCGCTCAAAAATTTGGCATTGATCCTCATCTTGCCAATAGGGTATTTAATACCTCCACGGGCAAAAATAACACCACTGACGTTAAGGTGGAGAATTTCATGCTCTCAGGAACTTACGCATCAGGATTTTCCTTAGCCCTAATGCGCAAGGACTTACAAACGGCATTGAACTTCATTGAGCGTATGGGTACGACAGATGAGTTTGCAAAACAGTGTGTAAGCTCTTGGAAAGCGGCAGAGGGAACACTTGCCAAGGGAGCGGACCACACTGCTATGTATAAATACATATTAGACCAGTCATAAGAAGTTTCGTACCCAAAGGCTATTGAGCATGAGCATGAAAGACAGCCCGTTGAATGAACTACTAGAGCGTATTCCAAAGGTGGTGTCCGAGGTGCTAGATCGGCCTGAAATAGCGCATGATATAAAAATTTGTCCAATTCAGTTGCGCTTAGAGATAACAAACTCTGGGCTTGAATTTAACAAAGTATCGACTCAGATTGATATAGCGCTACCTTCATCGAGGGAGTCTGTCGTGCTGCGAGCAGACGCAGACGTATGGGCTGAAATTTTGAGTGAGATCCCTAAACCAGGCTTTCAATCCATTGGCGCTTTGAGGCGTAGTTGTTCGGATTTTCTGGTTTTGGGATCGAATTTAAATATTGCCCAGGTACTCCCCCTCGCAGAACGTGTAATTGATTACCTGCGACTGGCACTTCATTCAAAGGGAATTAAAAATCCTAATTGGAACAGACGTGTCCTTGCTCAAATTAAGGGTCACTATCTTTGTATTGACGAGAGCAGGGGTGAGTGGGTATATGCAGAGAATTCCGGCAAAAAGGGCGGCCCCGTATTGTTGATGCTTCACACAGCAGGTGCAGATTCTAGGCAATGGCACGGTTTGATGGGAGCTCTTAGCTCGAGTGATGTTCACAAAGATTCTGCGTCTTACATGCAAAACTGGTCGATGCACGCATTTGATTTGCCTGGCCATGGAAGATCTCCTTTGCCCGAGGACCGTCCTAATTGGAACTGGACTTTAACTGAAGAGGACTATTGCCGTTGGATAATTAGTTACATGGATGCGTGCGAAATTAGTCGAGCAACCCTAATTGGCTGTTCCATGGGCTCGGCCATTGGACTTGTGTTGTTGGCCAAATATCCAAGCAGGTTTGACGGGGCAGTTTTATTAGAAGCCCCCTACTGCTCAAGGGGGCGACGCTCTATTTATTTGAACCACCCTCAGGTCCACGGAGCAAGGTTAGCCGCCGCTTGGGTGGGCTCTTTACTTGCGCCACAAAGCGATAAAAGCAGCCGAGACCAAGCGACCTGGATTTACTCTCAAGGGGCACCTAGTGTGTACGACGGTGACTTGGCTTTTTACAGCGATGAATTTGATGCACACCAATACACAGCACAAATCGATACAAATAAAACACCGCTTTGGCTGTTGACAGGGAACTATGACTACTCTGCCTCTCCTGAGGAGACAAGCAAAATTGCGCAAGAGATTAAGGGTTCCAATTTTGTAGAACTGAAAGGGTTTGGTCATTTCCCCATGATTGAGAACCCGGTCGGGCTGATTCCCTATCTACTTGAGCCTTTGAAAGATATTCTTTCAAAAAGAAAGCCTATTTAGTGGAAAGACATTCATAAGCACATGCATAAGAAGGAATGAAAATGACGACACGCACATGGCAAGCCTACGCAATGCGTTACGCAACTGTACAGCGTAAGCGCAACGAAAATTTCATTGCCTACGATCCCCACGACGAAGCAACGAATATGGACTATTTTGTTTGGTTTTTAAAGTCCGATTCTGAAACCATTTTGGTAGATACCGGGTTTAATGCAAAGGCCGCAAAGGACAGAGGCAGAACCTTCTTAAGGTGTCCAATCGAGTCACTCAAGTCTGCAGGCATTGCACTAACGGATATCAAAGACACCATAATAACGCACGCACACTATGATCATGCAGGAAACACAGAGTTACTGCCTGCAACACGCTTTCACCTGCAAGAGCGCGAGATGAACTATGCAACGGGCAAGCATATGAGGCATGACTTTTGTAATCACGCCTACGACCCAAACGACATTTGTCACCTGATTCACGCAAACTTTGAAAAACGAGTTCAGTTTGAGGACGGTGACTATGAGTTAAGGTCTGGAATAACCGTTCACTGGGTGGGGGGGCACACCATGGGGCTTCAGATTGTCCGAGTCCATACTAAGC
>DAIUEA010000127.1:0-5805 GCA_036845365.1 Limnohabitans sp.
CGCTGGCACGCGCCTCTGACCAATGCAAGCCAAATGGCAAAACCATGTATTGGTCCTCACGACCTGGCACACACACTGTGAAATGGTTATCAATGCCTTCATCAAAACCGTCATGAACGGCCAGTCGAAGAGCGCCAGCCAAATGGATCTTGGTTTGCTGAATGGGGTCGGGGTTTATTTGTGTGGGGAGTGTATGTACAGACATGGTTGGGCTCGCTCAGAAAGTAAGTGCAACTTTTTTAAAGGAAAATGTTGCATAACTAAAACCTAAAACCTAAAACCTAAAACCTAAAACCTAAAAACAACTGACAACTGACAATGGATGAGAGAACTTTTATTCAATTGGGATTGATTATGGCTTTAAAGCCAGCCCAAATTGCTTTGGAGTTGTCTCACCCCTCCTCTACTATAACTCGAGAATTGAATAGGCCTGGGGGTATCCAAAACGCCCGAAACGGGATACTCAAAAAAAAGCTCAATGAGTATGATAATAATTCCAGTTTTGAGTTACTGCATTCAGGGATATGTCACCCTCCGTCATGATGGAATTTAAAATTTCCTTGCACTGCTTTGCGCCCAATCTAGGCTCGACCAATTCAATGAATTTATCAATCAACTCTTGATCTGTCAAAGGATCGTCTGGGTCCCCGTGACGCGTCTTTTGGTGCTGAATCAATACCTGCCCATCGCTGAGCTCAATTTCAACTCTAGCGGACCTCTTGGTTGGATAATCATCAGCGCATTCTTTATCCACAAACAACTCAACCTTATCTTCTATTGCTGAGATAGATGAATCTCTTAACCGACTGAGTACAAAGGCATCTTCACGGACACGCCCCAACACTAATTTGGCGGCAACTGTATAGGAGACGCTAAATTTAGCTTCAAATTGTGTTTGGGGATGCCTGTAAGCACATACCTCTACTGTTTGCCTGTATCCGCCAACGCGGATTCTTTTTATATCATTGACGTTGAATTTATATCGATCAACTAGATTGGCTACGGCGTCAATTGCTGGGAAGGCGTGGCCACAGCAACCGTGGTTTTTAAAAGTGATGGCGCAGATGCTGAAGTGCTCACCCATGCCATCAAATATTTCATCCCATCTTGGTTGCTTGGACATTGCAGCTCCAAACCCTGCGTCCCCTTCCAGTAACTTGGGCGCACCTGTCATGCCCGCTTGAGCTGATAAGGCAGACGAAAGCCCCACCTGCGCCGCATGCCCTGCGTGCATTGGTTTACTCATCGAGTCCGATCTAAATGCTTCTTGTAGACCGCAGGCAAATGTGCCCGCAATGGCCATTGCGGAGCAAGTCTGCTGCGTCCCTAACTGTAGGAGTGCAGCGCAAGCTGCGGCGGCACCAAACACCCCCACGGTACCCGTGGTGTGAAAATAAACGTAGTGACTGGGTTGGATCACGCGACTAATCCTCGTAGAGACCTCATATCCCAAAATAATAGCTCTCAACAAATCGTTCAGTGTGTAGTCGCGGGCCTGCGCAAGTGCAAATACGGCAGAGATCGTGGGACTTGCGGGGTGATATCCCCCGTCGCGGTAAATATCGTCAAACTCCGCTATGTGGGAGATCGTTCCGTTCAAAAAAGCAGCCACGCGCGGCGCAGCACGCTGGTGAGTCCCTGCAACCGAGCACAACCCCGACTCCTTCAGCTCATCTTTATGGGAGAGTCTTAAAAGATCTGCTGTGTGTGAGTTAGATCCAGCAATCAAGGCGGCTTGCCAATCCAGTAAAGCACGACGGGCATGATGCAACAAGGTTGAATCAAACTTCGTGTCTTTATGGGCATGGATGAATTCAGCGAATCTTTCTAAAATAGTCATAGCATTACTTAAAATCTTATACTGAGCACACCCTTACTCGGGCTTGGCACCAGATGCCTTAACAATAGGCGCCCACATTGAATAGTCATCACGGACGTACTTTGTGAATTCTGCAGAGGTCATCGCAATAGGATCTACCCCCAAGTCATTCAACTTTGATTTCACATCACTACTCGTTAATATCTGTACGACAGCTTCATTAATTTTTTTTGTCAGACTTGGGCTCATCCCACTCGGACCAAAGAGCCCAAACCAGGTACTGGTTGTCAAATCAACGCCCACCTCACCCAGAGTTGGGACATTAGGCAGGGTACTCATCCGTTTTTTAGAGCTTACCGCCACCGGTATCAATTGACCCGCTTTGATAAGCGGTATCACCGAGGGTGCGGTTGCAAACATGAAAGATATCCTCCCTGCAACCAAATCTCTGGTAGCCTCTGCCCCCTTGTACGGTATGTGCGTTGCATTCATATGGGTTTTATGGGCGAACAAATAACCAACCAAATGCGCAGCCGTACCGATCCCAGTAGAGGAATAATTCAAGTTATCACTATTCGCCTTGGTGTATTGGACAAAATCTTTCCAATTGTTCACGTCTATAGTGCTAGGTACGACCAACACAGACGGTATTTCTCCAAGCATCGCAATGGGTTGCAGTGAGACTTGTGGATTAACGGCAAGGCTTTTAAACAACGTTGGATTGATTGATACGGGGCCAATCGAGGACGCTAATAAGGTATAACCGTCAGCGGGTGCGTGACCCACCGTCTCTGTACCCAGGTTCCCTGCTGCACCCGCTTTATTCTCAACAATTACGGGTACCTTCCATTTAATACTTAGCTGATTACTGACTTCGCGGGCCAAGATATCAGTCGTCCCACTTGCTGTAAAGGAGACAATAATCTTAATGGGCTTGTCTGGATAAGTCGCGCTAACCTGAGCAAAAGCCCCAAAGGAGGATGAGAAGCAGGACAAAAATAGTGTGATCAATGCTTGGGTACATATATTTTTCTTCATAACCGTCATCCCCTTTGGTTAAAGCGACGCTCAAACACCTCTTCGGCTAATCGGTTTTTAAGAATCTCAATAGATCCTCCCGCTATCATCCATCCTCTCGTGCGCCGGACACAGTATTCAACCAGTGTTTCTTGACTGTACCCGGTCGCCCCCATGATTTGAAGGGATTCGTTTGCAACCTCAAAACCAGTTGTATTGCATATCAACTTAGCCGCCGTTGTCTCGTATGCCGACGGTAAGCCTTCCTGCGCGTTGACGGCCGCGCGGTAAAGCATAAGTTGAGCTGCATCGAGTTTGACGGCCATTTCTGCAAATTTCCACTGGATACCTTGAAACTCACATATCTGTTTACCAAACTGCTCCCTGGTTGTTGCATAGTCTTTGGCCTTGTTGTAGGCGTATCGCCCTAGTGCCAATGAACGCGAGGAGTTACCTATGCGCTCAACATTAAAACCACTGATCTGCTTTTTAAATCCACCTGGGCCGAGTAATAGTGCGCTTTCTGGAATAAAGCAGTCCTCAAAATAAAGCTGCGACCACTCCTCTCCGCTCATGAAAGTATTGGGCTGACCAATGGTGAGTCCAGGTGCTCCCTTGTCAACTAAAACAGAACCTATCCCCTCCAAACCGGGCCCAAACCTAACATAGACCAAGAAAACACCAGCCTCTGGGCTGTGAGTTGAAAATACTTTTGAGCCATTAATTACATACCCACCGTCCACTCTGCGTGCAGACGTCACAAGCTCTGTAACGGCTGAGCCCGCGCCCGGCTCACTCATCCCTAGCCCCAGTATCTTTTTGCCTGCAAGCAAATCAGGCAGGTATTTCTCTTTTTGTGCCTCGCTCGCATACTCTACAAATGTGCGGATGGCCCCAAAGTTTCCCGCTTGAACAATATCTGCTGATTTGGGACAGTGCAGCGCGATTTCTTGAATTGCAATCACTGCATCCATCAAAGTGCCACCACTCCCACCGTCCTTTTCTGAAAAAGCGATACCGAGCAAACCCTGTGCACTTATTTTTTCAGCAATTGTCCATGGATATTTAGGACTGTGCGCCCGCTCAAGTGCACCGGGGGCCAACTCCTTTTCTGAGAATTTTCTAACTGCATCACCAAATGCAATTTGCTCTTGAGTTAAATTGAAATTCATACAATTCCTTTGTCATTCAGCCGGTGTATTCAAAAATGGATCTCACTCAGTGCGTCTGTTACTGGTTCTAGGAATTAGACCTTGTGAATCATTATTTGAGCACCACGATACCGTCTGCAGCTTTGATTCCCTTGCCCTGTTCAAATACAAAAACAGGATTTATTTCACACTCCACCAAGCGCTCTCCCATAAAAGCCACCAACTCAGAAAATTTTACGATTGCCTGGACCAAAGCATTCACGTCACACTTTTTTCGCCCACGGTATCCGTCTAATAACGGCCAAATCTTAAGCTCACCTAGCATCTCTAATGCGCTGTTTTCACTCAAAGACTTTCCTGGCTCCAAGAGTCGCATCTGATGATCCTGAAAGAGCTCCGTTGTCAATCCGCCCATGCCCACCAAAATAGCCGTGCCTAAGGGGTCTGTGTGCATACCAAGCATGAGCTCAATGCCACCACTTACCATTTCCTGCGCTAAAAAATGTTTGATCACTTCCCCAGATTTTGTCTTAACCTCGCTTTGCATTTGAGTCATTCGATTGACCAGGTCATCACAAGACACATTTAATGCAACCCCGCCGACTTCAGTTTTATGTGTGATCTCATTTGACAAAATCTTTAGCACTAACTTTTCCCCCAGCTTTCTCGCCCCGTTTAGGTCTGGTTGTAATGGGTCAAGTACTACTTCTTTGACGATCGCAATGCCAAATGCTGAAAACAATTTCTTAGCATCATGCTCGTTCAGTGAACCGTGTGTAGGTAAAAAACCAATGCCAGAAGGTATGGATGGTTGGTCGGGTGTTTTGGCCTGCGCAGCAGGAATTGTAAATTGACTTGCACGCAACATAGATGACAATGCAATACTACAGCTTTCTGGTTGAGAAAAAGCGGGTACCCCTAGCGAGGTCATTAAGGCTCCAGCGATAGGAGCGTGAGGGCTGACATATGCGATCACAGGCTTATCACTGATTTGCATACACTCTCTTACTGCCCCAGCCATTAGATCTGGCATTGCCAAGCTAGAAGAGCCAAGGATCAAAATGAGTGCGTCATAGGTTGGACTATTTAGTAATGCACGGATTGCTGCGCGCAGTAAATCGGGTTGCAAACCCGCCAGCGTAACATCAATAGGATTTCTATCCAAAACCGCTTGATCCCCAGGTTGGAGTGCGCGAAGGCGTGCTGCTGTCTTTTCATCTGGAGCGGGTGTTTCAAAGCCCGATTCACCCAAACTATCAGCGATAAGGGTCCCAGCCCCCCCTGTGGAGGTCAGAATGGCAACACGTCTGCCCTTAAGAATTCGTCTTGAAGTTAGAGCCGCGGGGATGTCAAGAAAGTCTGTAAATCGGTTGGCTCGGATGATTCCGACTTGCCTAAACAGAGCGTCGTACATCTTATCCGCACCCGCCACAGCACCCGTATGGGAAACTGCAGCTTTGATGCCCGACTCTGATTTACCGACTTTGTAAACCACAATAGGCTTACCCGCACTTTGCGCTCTGAGGGCGGCGGCTCGGAATTTCTCAGGATGTCGAATACTCTCGATGTAGAGAAGGATCACTCTCGTACTTGGGTCATCCACCAAATAGTCCACAAAATCCGCCAACCCCAAATCAGCCTCATTACTGGTCGATACCAACTTACTCAGACCCAGCCCAAATGCACTGGCACGTGAGAGTAAGGATCCTAGGATGCCACCGCTTTGAGAGATCACGCTGACGCAGCCCTTTGGAAATGTGTCCATCTCCAAAGCGCTACTTGGGGATAAGGGAATTTCATCCGTAACATTGACCATCC
>DAIUEA010000128.1:0-5802 GCA_036845365.1 Limnohabitans sp.
CACCTGAACGGTGCAAACCCCCTATTCACTTTGTCACAGCAAAGTCGCGACCCTACCGAATTAATAACGGTACGTATTAATAACGGTACGTATCGAGTTTGTAAGGACCAGTTTTGGGAACACCGATATATGCGGCTTGCTCATCTGAGAGCTCAGTGAGCATGGCGCCCACTTTAGACAAATGCAGGCGTGCTACTTTTTCATCTAAATGCTTTGGCAAAACATACACTTTGCCCTTTTGGTACTCGTTGGGACGAGTAAAGAGCTCAATTTGGGCAATGGTTTGGTTAGCAAAGGAGGTGCTCATCACAAAACTTGGGTGGCCCGTGCCACAACCCAGGTTCACCAAACGGCCTTTTGCCAACATGATGATTCGCTTGCCATCGGGAAAGATGATGTGATCGACTTGAGGTTTGATTTCTTCCCATGTGTATTTTTCAACACTGGCAATATCTATTTCATTGTCAAAGTGACCAATGTTACAAACAATCGCTTGATCCTTCATAGCGACCATGTGATCATGAGTAATCACGTGTTTGTTACCGGTTGCAGTCACGAAGATATCGGCCTTATCTGCGGCGTACTCCATCGTCACTATTTTGTAGCCCTCCATTGCGGCTTGCAAAGCGTTGATTGGGTCAATCTCAGTCACCCATACTTGGGCGCTCAAAGCGCGAAGTGCTTGTGCACTACCCTTGCCCACGTCACCGTAACCAGCAACCACTGCAACCTTTCCAGCAATCATCACGTCAGTTGCGCGTTTCACCGCGTCCACTAAAGACTCTCGGCAACCGTACAAGTTATCAAACTTGCTTTTAGTTACTGAATCATTGACATTGATTGCTTTAAACAAAAGAGTACCCGCTGCAGACATTTCATTCAAACGGTGTACGCCAGTTGTTGTCTCCTCTGTCACTCCAATGATCTCGGCGGACTTTCTTGTATACCAAGTGGGGTCTACGGCCAACTTAGCTTTAATGGACGCAAATAGGCAAGTCTCCTCCTCAGTTTGAGGGTTGCTGATAACGCTCAAGTCTTTCTCTGCTTTTTGGCCAATGTGCATCAATAAAGTTGCGTCTCCGCCGTCATCCAAAATCATATTTGGACCTTCGCCTTTGGTGCCCGCTGCCCCAAATTCAAATATTTTGTGCGTGTAATCCCAGTACTCAGTTAAGTTCTCGCCTTTGTAAGCGAACACAGGTGTTCCGTTCAACACCAGTGCTGCTGCAGCGTGGTCTTGTGTTGAAAAAATGTTGCAAGAGGCCCAACGCACCTGCGCCCCAAGAGCTTGGAGTGTCTCAACAAGCACTGCCGTTTGAATGGTCATGTGCAAGGAGCCTGTAATGCGAGCTCCTTTTAAGGGTTGTGATTTTTGAAACTCTTGACGAATGGCAACAAGGCCGGGCATCTCAGTTTCTGCGATCTTGATTTCTTTGCGTCCCCAAGCGGCAAGGGTTATGTCAGCAATTGCGTAATCTACTTTGTCTACAGGTTTTAAAACAGCACTCATTTATACAACTCCATTCATTGTTGATAACCAATAATGGATGTAGGAGAGATGCACCATCATTGCTGCTGGGACTCACCTCACATCTATCAGTGGGTGAGCGCAGTTGGTGATCAAGATCCGAGCCTCATCTGTGCTCTAAACTGTTGAACAAAGACTGCAGCGCTCCTCGGATTTGCCCATATTTTAGCGCAAAGCCAGACTTCGTAAAGTTTTGTGTGATGATAGATCCTTAAAACCACACAAAGACCAAGACTTTTAATAGGAATACCCAGTAACCTCTTAATTCAATTGGTTTTTTTTAATCAAAACTGCCACACTCTTTAATCAAAGGTATAAATTCCTGAGTTTTTAAAAAATGGACGCAATACAAAGCCAAAGCAAATTTTTTGGGATGCTTAATTGGATATGTTCTTGGATTTTTTCTTGGATGTCGAGTTGGGTTTTGGCTTGGGTGTTTTGCGCTCTCGCTTGTTTTGCTTGTCTAGCTCTTTTCATTTGGAACCAACGACTCCGAGCTCGTGTTAAAAAATTAAAAGAAGAATCTGCTCGCCAAGCTTTGTGGACCGCTTACATTAGCCACGAATTACGGTCCCCCTTGTCGGTGACTCTTTTGCATTTGTCTCTTTTAAACACAAGCAAAACACTTCCCCCCGATGCGCAACTGCATGTCCGTGGAGCCCTTGGAGCGGGGGAGCATTTAAAGAGCTTAGTTAACGATACCCTGGATGCGGCAAGTATGAAGTCCGCCTCCTTTGCAGTTAAAAAGGGGCTTGTATCTATTACGCACATCATGAGCGAGGTTTATGATCTTTTCAAAGAAACGGCGAATTCTAAAAATCTCGATTTGCAGCTTTACATTGAAAAGGGCATACCAGGTGAGCTGTGGTTAGACGGGTTGCGTTTTAAGCAACTGTTAATCAACTTAGTTGACAATTCAATTAAGCATACTTTTAACGGCTACATAAAAATTTCTTTGCTAAAAGAGCGCACCAAAAGCAAACTAAGCCTGTTTGGCGGCCCTGGCGAATCAGACACACTAAAGGTTTTGGTTGCGGACTCAGGCAACGGCATTTCAAAAGAAAATATGGCCCGCATTTTCGAGCCCTTTTACACGACATCACCGCAAAGTGATTCCCCGTTTATCAAGGACAAACAAAGCACTGGACTGGGGCTGGCGGTTGTTAAGAGTGTGGCTCAAGTCAACGGCTGGCATATAGACGCTCAAAGCGTGACGAAGGAAGAAAGCTCAGTTCTCCACGGAACCACCTTCACTGTGACGATTCCGCTTGCACCCAATTTACCTACACCCAATCTAGCCCAAACACACATTTTTAAACAAAACCACCTCCTCAACCACGCCCCACTTGATCTAAACAGCCACACTAACTCTACAAACCCTGCCGCCAAACACTAGCGCAAACAAGCTCTGACGCGGGCGACGAGCACGACAAAGATACGAGTGCGCCTGGTGCGGATGGGGCCTTATCTATTTTGATTATTGATGACTTGGTGGTCAACCGGCACGTATTGAGATTAGCGCTCAAAAGGATCGTTGAGAACGCTTTTCTGGATAACGTACAAAAAAAAGAGGCTCCCAACCGTCAGCACCCCCGCTTGGTGTCCACTCATTTTGAGGAAACCGGTAGCGGAGAGGACGCAGTTAAGCTTTTACGGGCTAAGCCCTTTGACCTCATTTTGTTGGACTGGAATATGCCGGGGCTTAGCGGCGCGCAGTTACTTACACAAATTTGTGGTCTAAAGAAGGCTCAAACCAGGGTAGCGGTCATCTCTGGTCAGTTGGATCAAAATCTGAAAGATATCTGCGAAATTCATGGAGTCCAAGACTTACTTACAAAGCCAGTTGATCTGAGCTCTTTGGCGAAACTCATTACTACAGTCCTGAATTCGTCGGATTCAATTGGCTGGGTCAATTTTGATCGCCATCTAAATGTCTAACTCATTGACTTTATTGTTTGTTCACTCAGGTTTCCCTCCTCCAAATTAGACACAACGTTGTGCTTGTGTACCCCCCGAGCATCCAAGCCGCCCTACTTCACGTTATCATCGAGGGTTAGCGAAAATACAAACCATGACCACAGTATCTCAAGAGGTCCGTCGAAGACGAACCTTCGCCATCATCTCCCACCCCGATGCGGGTAAGACCACCCTGACAGAAAAGCTTCTCCTTTTCTCCGGTGCTATTCAAATTGCGGGCTCCGTCAAAGCCCGCAAAGCGTCTCGGCACGCAACAAGTGATTGGATGGAGATAGAAAAGCAGCGCGGCATATCGGTCGCCAGCTCGGTGATGCAAATGCTCTACCGCGACCACGTCATTAATTTGCTGGATACACCCGGACACAAAGACTTCAGCGAGGACACCTACCGCGTTTTAACCGCGGTCGATTCGGCCTTAATGGTGATTGACGCAGCCAACGGAGTGGAGGCACAAACAAGGCGTTTAATTGAGGTGTGCAGACAAAGAAATACCCCTATCCTGACCTTTATTAACAAAATGGACCGAGAGGTACGCGACCCTCTTGACTTGCTTGATGAGGTGGAGCGAGAGCTTGGCATGCCATGTACGCCAATGACTTGGCCGGTTGGTCAAGGCAAACAGTTCTCTGGGATTTTGAATCTTCGCAACGACACAATGACTGTGTTCGAGTCTGGATCTGAGCGCAGACCTGAGGATTTCGAAGCTATTTCATTAAAAAATGCAGACTCACTTAGGTTGCGCTTTAAGGATACCTGGGACGCCTCCATTGAGAGCATGGAGTTGGCAACAGGGGCATCGCCCTCCTTTGATTTGGAGGCTTTTTTAGCCGGCAAACAAACACCCGTTTTCTTTGGATCAGGGGTAAATAATTTTGGCGTGATGGAAATCTTGGATGCCCTGGTTGACCTTGCCCCTGCCCCAAGACCCAGAATTAGCTCCCTCATTGTTGATAAAGCCCCAGTGATCAAGGAGATACAGCCGGAGAATGAACATTTCTCTGGGGTGGTGTTTAAAGTTCAAGCCAATATGGATCCCTCCCACAGAGACCGTATCGCATTTGTTAGGGTCGCATCGGGTAAGTACTTGCCCGGCATGAAGCTAAAGGTGCAGCGCTCAGCTAAGGAGTTACGGCCCACCTCGGTTGTCACTTTTTTATCCCAACGCAGAGAGGCCGTAGAGGAGGCGTTTGCGGGAGATATTATCGGCTTTACCACACACGGCGGCGTGCAATTAGGAGACACGATCACGGATGGTATTGCACTTCAATACACGGGCTTGCCCTTTTTTGCCCCCGAACTCTTTATGACTGTTATCTTAAAGAATCCTCTTCGTACCAAACAACTCCAAACAGGTCTTGCCCAACTCGGTGAGGAGGGCGCTATCCAAGTCTTTAGGCCCGAGATGGGCGGCTCGATGTTGCTTGGGGCAATTGGGGCGTTGCAGTTTGAGGTTGTGCAACATAGACTTAAAGCTGAATATGACTGCGATGTCAAACTAGAGTCATGTCAGTACACCGGAGCCAGATGGATCACTGCGCCAAGCTCAGCTCAACTAAAAGAGTTTGTCAACGCGTACCCCCAGCGCATGGCGCTAGACGCCGCTAACACACTGGCTTACCTGTGCACATCGCCCTACGATGTGCGCTTGGCTCAAGAAAGATTTCCTAAAATTGAATTCCACCCTTTGCGCGAACACGCAGGGCTTGCGCTTCAAGACGCATCAAGCTAATAAAGCTTACAGCGTTTGCGATTTCGAGACGAACTCGATCACCTGGACAACACAGGGGCGAGGGCACGAGATGTGTGAGTCTTTAACTTGACGCCTTTCTCCGGGGTTGTGGACATCACGACCTGCCCCCCTCCGTCTCCCCCCTCGGGGCCTAAATCAATAATCCAGTCGGCCTCGGCAATTAGATCCAAATCATGCTCAATCACAATCACACTGTGGCGTGCATCGACAAGGCGGTGCAAGACCCGGATGAGCTTATCTACGTCAGCCATATGTAAGCCAACAGTAGGCTCATCAAGCACATAAAGTGTATGGGGCGCCTTTTGTCCTCTTCGGGTTATATCGTCGCGTACCTTAGAGAGCTCAGTCACCAATTTGATCCTCTGCGCCTCGCCCCCACTAAGCGTTGGGGAGGGCTGTCCAAGCGTCAAATAGCCTAGTCCTACGTCCTTTAATAGCTGAAGGGGGTGGGAGATGGCAGGCATCGAAGCAAAGAACTCAACCGCCTCATCGACCTCCATGGATAAAACATCCCCAATGCTCTTGCCGCGCCACCGCACCATCAATG
>DAIUEA010000129.1:0-5787 GCA_036845365.1 Limnohabitans sp.
ACGCTGCTGCTCATCACCCGCGCGCCTTAAGTATTTTGGCCATTGCAAATTGGATCGCCGAGCAGACGGCAAGTTCAGTAGGCTTTTTATCAGAGGCCGCCAATACAGTAGGCGCTCAAACCGTAGGCGCCTCACCGCAGGGATCTGGTTTAAACACGGCCGCTATGATTGAATCGGACACCCTCAAGGCTTTGTTCATACTGGGCAATGAGCCTGAGTTTGATACTGCAAATGGGGCTGAGTCGATTGCCCACCTTGGGCGCAAGGATATGGTGGTCACACTCAGTCCCTTTAAAGCCAATATGGCTTTCAGTGACGTGTTGTTGCCCGTCTCTCCCTTCACAGAAACACCCGGCACTTATGTGAACGCTGAGGGACGAGTACAAAGTTTCCATGCTGTTGTTAAACCACTTGGCGAGACAAGGCCGGCATGGAAGGTGTTGCGTGTTTTGGCCAACATGCTTGGTGCCCCTGGTTTTGATTATGAAACCATTGAAGAGTTGCGAGCGGATGCAGTTCCAAAAGATATTACCGCCCTTCTTGATAACACTGCGTTAATGGGTCTGAGCCAAGTAGATATGGTCGCTTGCAAAGATATTGGTATGGAGGATTTATCGGTCGGTATTTACGGCTTGGACTCTTTGGTGAGGAGGTCACCGGCTTTGCAGCACACAGCTGATGCACTCCTTGACCCTCTAGCAAGCGCTTATCACACCGCTTTGCAGCAACCCGCATCTACCAAGGCAGGTGAGCATGTTTGATGGACTGTATAACTTGGGTCTGAATGCGTTGCCTTACTCATTTTGGTCCTTGGTGGCTTGGCCAGTCATTTGGGCTTTGCTTAAGATTATTGTTGTTTTAATTCCTTTGCTTTTAAGTGTGGCTTATCTAACGCTTTGGGAAAGAAAAGCAATTGGTTTTACTCAAATACGTTTGGGACCAAACAGGACTGGCCCGCTTGGTTTGTTGCAGCCTTTTGCAGATGCGATCAAGTTACTAACTAAGGAAATTATTCTTCCGACCAAAGCAGACGACAAACTCTTCTTTATTGGTCCAATTATGACCATCATGCCCGCCCTGGCCGCTTGGGCAGTGATCCCTTTTGGTCCCGATGTGGTGCTGGCTAACATCAACGCAGGCTTGCTTTATTTGATGGCGATTACTTCTTTGGAAGTTTACGGTGTGATCATTGCTGGTTGGTCCTCCAACTCCAAGTATGCTTTTTTGGGGGCTATGCGTGCATCTGCGCAAATGGTGAGTTATGAGATTGCGATGGGCTTTTGTTTGGTCATCATCCTCATGGTGTCAGGTACATTGAACATGGCGGAGATTGTTTTGGCTCAAAACAAAGGTATTTTTGCGTCCATGGGGGTTAACTTTCTGTCTTGGAATTGGTTGCCTTTGTTCCCAATCTTTGTGGTCTACTTCATCGCTGGCTTGGCGGAGACAAATAGGCACCCCTTTGACGTGGTCGAGGGCGAGTCAGAAATCGTTGCGGGTCACATGATTGAGTACTCAGGTATGTCGTTTGCAATGTTCTTTCTTGCAGAATATGCAAATATGCTTTTGATAGCAATTACAAGCGTCGTGATGTTCTTGGGCGGTTGGTTACCTCCTTTTGATAATGTAGTTTTTAATTTGGTCCCTGGCGGGGTTTGGTTATTTCTTAAGACATTTGTCATGGTGACAATGTTTTTATGGGTCAGATCAACTTTTCCTAGATACCGCTATGACCAAATAATGCGATTAGGATGGAAAATTTTTATACCTATCACTCTGATTTGGTTGATTGTGGTGGGCTTGTGGATCGTTAGTCCTTGGAATATTTGGAAATAATTGGAATTAATCTATGACTACTTTGTCCGCTCCAAATTCTGTTGCTACTACCCCTCAGGCTCGCTTTCCGGTTGCGGGAAGCGAGAGCGTATTTTCTTGGAAAGATTTTTTATCAAGCTTTTTGCTTATCGAACTCCTCAAGGGAATGCTCCTCACGGGAAAATATATGTTCGCTAGAAAAGTAACGATTCAATTTCCTGAGGAGAAGACGCCTCAAAGCCCTAGGTTCAGGGGCTTGCACGCTTTAAGAAGATACGAGAACGGAGAGGAACGTTGTATTGCATGCAAACTTTGCGAGGCAGTATGTCCCGCTCTTGCAATAACGATTGAATCCGATGTGCGAGACGATGGGTCTAGACGAACAACTAGGTATGACATTGATCTAACCAAGTGTATTTTTTGCGGATTTTGCGAAGAAAGCTGTCCCGTTGATTCCATCGTTGAAACTCATGTGTTTGAGTATCACGGCGAAAAAAGAGGAGATCTTTATTTCACCAAAGACATGTTGCTTGCGGTGGGTGATAGATATGAACAACAGATTGCCGCCAATAAGGCAGCTGACGCGCCTTACAGGTAAGAGCTCAAAAATTTAAAAAGAAAAAGTCACAAAATGGACATTCGATCGGCCCTTTTTTATATTTTTGCAAGCATATTGCTGATCTCTGCTTTCAGAGTGATTACGGTGAAGAACACCGTTCATGCCTCTCTTTTTTTGGTTCTTGCTTTTTTCCAAGCCTCAGGTCTTTTTATGCTTTTGGACGCAGAGTTCCTTAGCATTACCCTTGTCCTTGTGTATGTGGGCGCGGTTATGGTTCTATTCTTGTTTGTGGTGATGATGTTGGATGTAAGCGTAGACAACATAAGGACCGGATTTTGGAAACATTTCCCTCTTGCTGCGTCCCTTGGGGCTGTGGTCTCTCTTGAGCTTGCAGGCGTTTTGATGTCAGGGTTTAGGGTAGGAATTGTTCGTCCTATGACTCTTCCTGAGGGTCTGCCTGGTGCTCAAAGTGTTGAACAAATGGGGAACACCAAGTCTCTTGGAATTCTTTTGTACAGCAACTATTTGTTTCCCGTTGAAATAGCTGCAGTCATCTTACTGGTTGCAATCGTTGCGGCAATTGCGCTCACGCTTAGAGCCAGAAAAGATAGTAAATATCAAGATCCTGGTGAGCAAATACGTGTTAAACCTTCGGATCGTTTGCGTATTGTTCGAATGGATGCAGTCATCGAGCAACCTAGCAAGGCAGAGGACACAGCAAGCACTGCACCTAGCAACCCACCTTCGACTGAAAAGGGTAAATCATGAACGTGACCCTGGCGCACTACTTGACGGTAGGCTCAATGCTATTCGCACTCTCAATTATTGGCATCTTCCTCAACCGAAAAAATCTAATTGTGATTTTGATGGCCATTGAGCTTGAGTTGCTCTCAGTTAATATGAATTTTGTCGCTTTTTCACATTATTTAGGCGACATGCAAGGACAACTCTTCGTTTTCTTTATCTTGACAGTTGCTGCTGCTGAGTCAGCGATTGGGCTTGCCATATTGGTCCTGTTGTTTAGAAACCGTTCTAGCATCAATATTGATAAGCTTAATATTTTAAAGGGCTGAGCAAAAAAGTATTTGTTATATGTTTGGTATTTTTTCGGAATTTGCATAACTTCTGCAGGCAACAGTTCAATCAAGAAATTTTTATGTTAATTTTGTCAACTTATCCCACTGTAAAACCAATTCGATTTAATTTCACTATATGAGCCAAACACTTCAAGTCTCCACCCTACTGTTGGTTCCTATGGCGCCTCTTGTAGGCGCGCTGTTGGCCGGGATCTTTGGTACCAAGCTTGGGGGAGACTTGTTGGGTAGGAGAGCCGTTCATAGCCTAACCATTTTGGGAGTCCTCATCTCCTTTGTGGTCTCAGCCCTAACCCTTTACTCGGTTGCATTCGAGGGTGCGCACTTAAACCAAAACCTTTACACCTGGATGGTCATTGGCCAACTACAAATGCAGGTTGGATTTTTGATTGACTCGCTAACCAGCATGATGATGTGTGTGGTAACTTTTGTATCATTAATGGTGCACATCTACACCATTGGTTACATGCAAGAAGACGAGGGCTACAACAGGTTCTTTTCTTACATTTCACTTTTTACGTTCGCCATGCTGATGCTGGTGATGAGTAACAATTTACTACAACTGTTTTTCGGGTGGGAGGCCGTTGGATTGGTATCCTATCTATTGATCGGCTTTTGGTTCACTCGCCCAAGTGCGGTTTTTGCCAACATGAAGGCCTTTTTGGTAAACCGGGTTGGGGACTTTGGCTTTATCCTTGGCATTGGCTTGATAGCCGCCTTTACAGATTCATTGAGCTACTCTGAAATATTTGAAAAATTACACACACTAACCGATCTAAAACTGCCAGGTACGGACTGGGCTTTGGTTACTGTGATTTGTATTTGTCTATTTATTGGTGCGATGGGAAAAAGCGCACAGTTTCCCCTTCACGTGTGGTTACCGGATTCAATGGAGGGGCCCACCCCGATTTCAGCATTGATACATGCAGCTACGATGGTGACTGCGGGTATTTTTATGGTCGCGCGCATGTCCCCTTTGTTTGAAACATCGGACACAGCACTCAGCTTTGTGATGATTGTGGGATCCATAACTGCTTTATTTATGGGGTTCTTAGGGATCATACAAAACGATATCAAAAGGGTGGTGGCTTACTCCACTCTTTCCCAATTGGGCTACATGACAGTTGCCCTTGGTGCTTCGGCTTACTCAGTTGCTGTGTTTCATTTGTTAACTCACGCATTCTTTAAAGCTTTGTTGTTCTTGGGCGCTGGCTCAGTGATTATGGGAATGCATCACAACCAAGACATCCGCTGGATGGGGGGCGTTCGAAAATACATGCCCATTACGTGGATCACCTCCCTTATTGGATCTTTGGCTTTAATCGGCACTCCCTTTTTCTCTGGTTTTTATTCCAAGGACAGCATCATAGAAGCGGTATCAGAGAGCCATCTACAGGGAGCAGGCTTTGCTTACTTTGCGGTTCTGGCTGGTGTGTTTGTCACAGCGTTTTACTCCTTTAGGATGTATTTCCTAGTGTTTCACGGAGATGAGCGTTACGATCAAAATCCTGAAGCTCATCACGCACACGATCACGATCATGGCCACGGCGACAGCGAGCATGGGGATGATCATGACAAGCCCCATGAGTCACCCTGGGTGGTGACTTTGCCACTTGTATTGCTTGCCATTCCTTCACTGGGATTAGGTTTTTTTACAATTACTCCTCTTTTGTTCGGGGACTTCTTTAAAGACTCAATAGTCATCAACGAGATGCTGCACCCGTCGATGAAGGAGCTTTCAGAGGCTTTTGAGGGACCAATTGAGATGGCCTTGCATTCGGTTACCTCAGCGCCATTTTTGCTTGCTTTGTTGGGGGTTGTGTTGTCTTATTACATGTACATGATCAATCCTGCTTTGCCAACTGCGATCAAGAGATTATGTAGTCCCATTTATACCCTGTTGGAAAACAAATACTTTATGGATTGGTTCAACGAGAATGTGCTTGCACGGGGGACTCGAGCAATTGGACAGGGGTTATGGACAAGAGGTGATCAAGGCGTGATTGACGGATTTTTTGTCAACGGTGCCTGGAAACTTGTGGGTAGAGCGGCTTCAGTAATTAGAAAATTCCAATCTGGATTTTTATTTCACTACGCTTTGTCAATGATCTTCGGACTCTTTTTGTTGATGTCATGGTTCTTGTGGCTTAACGTCTAAACGGCTTTAAGCGATGGTCTACTCACGCAGTGATGCAAAATTTTGAGCGAATAAAGATGTTTTCTAGGTCTGGTCTTTTAGTTAAATATATAAACATGTTGATTGCGAGCGCATTATGGGATTATTGAGCCTTTGTATTTGGGCGCCAATATGCTTTGGGG
>DAIUEA010000130.1:0-5735 GCA_036845365.1 Limnohabitans sp.
GTAAGAATACTCATTCATACATTTTTATACAATGTGTGTTGCGAAGACGCTTACGACATAAGCATCACTAATCGAGAAATAAAAAAGGTGTCTGCTAAATGCTTGTCTTTTAAAATGCCCCTGCCACGATCGAGCCCAACAACCAAATAGGGCAACTCAGTAAAATTACGAGTGGTCACAGCAATAGATAGATATGTGAGTTCCCGGCCTTGTAGGGCGAACCACTAATCTGAATTGATGAAGGCGCAGTATTGCGCGTACGATCCCAAGCCCTAGACCGTGGCCAAAACCGAGGCCTAATCTGTGCTCTAGTCCACTGCCTAATTGATGCGAAACTTCAACGTCAAGTTCACTGTTTTGGAAATCCTCTTTTGATGAATTCAAAGCTTTTTTTGTGCTGACTGGTTGGAGTAGGCTGGGGTTGGATTTTGATCTGGAGTTAAGGTTAGGGTATGGGTAAGGGTTAAGGCTCATGTTTTCGCCTTTTTGTTTTCTATCCAGGCTCTGAATTGAGTTGACTGGCGAGTCCGCATTGAGGTAAGGGAAGATTTCCTTATCTAAAACATTTGAGTCTTTTGCGTGATCAGAATTTAAATACTCCATCAGCTCTTCAGACATTCCGACCCCAGGATCGCACACTTCGATCACACAACAATCGTTAAAGCGTCTGAGATTAATCTTTACGGCGGGTAGACTACTATTAGGATCAGGATCAGGATCAGGATCAGGATCAGGATCAGGATCAGGACTAGGAACACGAGGTAGAGTTTCGAGGACAGAGCTATTGACGCTTGAAAATTTTAAAGCGTTGTCCACTAAATTACTAATAGCCTCAAGCAAGAGTGAGTGATCTGCGAATATCATCCCCGATGACTCAATGTTTAGAGCAAGTTTTAGTCCTTTTTCCTCTGCAATAGGCTCAAACATCTCTACGATTTGATCTAAAACAATTTTAGGGTCAATATTCTTAAAACCCACCTTGCGCATATGGTTTTCGATCTCAGCAACCCTTAATACAGCCGTAAAGCGCTCTAGCAAGCGATCGGTTTGCTCAATAGATTTATGAAAAATATCTATATTTTTCGAAGCAAGAGCACTGGTTTTATTTGAATTTATGTTGAGCCCGTTGCTTAAAAAAAACCGAACCCGCGTGAGAGGCGTCCTCAGGTCATGAGCGATTGTTGAGGTGACTCCCTTAATCTCCACCAGCAGCTTTTCGGTCTCGGCCAACATCAAGTTCACCGTTCCTGAGAGCATATCAAGCTCGTCTAGGTGTCTTGAGATGGGAATGCGAAGATGAAAATTGCCCAGCATGATCTCGTTTGTAATGGCTTTGATCGCCTCAATCCTTCTGAGCGGCCTGATACTGAGAATAAACCCGACAGCGAGTCCAAATATTAAAACCACCGAACTTCCCACGATCAAACCGTTTAAAAGGATTTGCCTAATCGCAACAAATTCCCCGATATCTCTGCCCACCACCACAATGAGGTGTTCGTCAACAAGTCGCGCCTTAGCTCTGGCTAAACTGCTTTGGGTGTCCTCACCACCGTAAACGCTTTTACCCTCCACTGCTTTGTTTTTAAATTCGCGTATTTGTCCGTCTAGCCCAATTTCTGCAGGCAGATACCTTAAGTTGCCACCTATTTTGACACCCTCTGATGTAAAGACGCCGTAAAAATCGATTTTTCGAGAATCTCGTCTAAGGGAGTCATCAACACGTTTTAGCACCTCTGCTGTTCCAATATGATCTAGATTTGCAGCGTTAACATCTATGATGTGGTCTACTCTTTTTTCCATAAAAACAGTAACCTCCCAGTACACCACGCCGATCGTTATTAAGATCCCAACGATAAAGAGCAACAAGTTGATGACCGCCATGCGCACCGTAGAAATCCGTAAGCGTTCACCCAAGCTTTTAAAGATACCGATTACTCGGGCAACCTTGCTTTGTGTCATTTGATACACAAGGTGTAACCTACGCCCCTTACCGTGTGAATGAGCGGTTTAAGTGGGGGCGAATCTACCTTCTTCCTAAGCCTGGCAATATGCACCTCTATGAAGTTAGTGGAGGGATCAAAATTCAAATTCCAAAGCGACTCAAGGATCATTTTCTTGGTCAGTACCTGTCCTGAGTAACGCATCAAATACTCTAAGAGCTTGAACTCTTTGGAGACTAGTGCAATAGCGACTCCAGAGCGCACAGCACTGCGGTTGAGTAAATCTAGTTCTAAGTCCTCGTACACCAAAGTGTGTTGGGGGAGACTTTGGGTTTGTCTGCGCAGCAAGGCCTGTAGCCTTGCAACCAGCTCCTCAGGTGCAAAGGGCTTCACCAAATAGTCATCCCCTCCTGCTTGTAGTCCTTGAACCCTATCGTCTACAAGTCCAAGCGCGCTTAAAAGAAGAACGGGGGTTTTGTTACCCGAACTCCTGATGGACTCTACAATGGTTATACCGTCTAGACCAGGTAACATTCTGTCCAGTGTAATGACGTCAAATGGCTCATTTAATGCTCGCTTGAGTGCGTAACGACCGTCTCGCTCAATAGTGGCCTCAAAACCCTCATGAACCAAAAGCGAGTAAATCTCGTTAGCCGTGTCTAAATCGTCTTCAATGATGAGTACTTTGGGCATGTGATCAAGGAGATCTGTAAATGGCAGGGTTGCAGGAGCTAAACCCATTGAAAAATCCCTTACAACGCAGTGTACAGGTTTACTATTAATCTTGAATTAACTTTTATTTAAGCTGGCGCTTTTAACGTCGGGCCGGATTCGTTTATAAGCATTGCTTTTGAGTTGCATGGATAACTCACTTGCATATTGGTGCAGGAAATTAATTTGACCAGTCGGCGGGGGCGAGGGAATTTCTTGTACGGAGCCGACGATGCCAATGGCACCAGCTAAGACATCGTCGTCTCTGAAAATAGGTACGGCAATGGTGTTGATACCCAAGAGCATTTCGCCCGCTGCGTAATCATAGAACCGTTCTCGGATGAGGGGTAGCCGCTCTAACACGGCTTGCGGATCCACGACCGATTGATCCGTTTCGGCCACCAAAGATTCAGCCAAGATGGCCCTTTGCGCTTGCTCGGGAGCGTAAGCCAACATCAGGCGGCCAAAAGCAGAGCAATGGGGCAACGGCCTGTTACCAGGCTTGACAGATATACAAATGCGGGCGTAGATGTTCTCCGTTGTTGCGATGACCATGGGTTGTCCATTAATGGGAATGGCCAAAACTGCTGTTTGACGCAGTTCATCGCGTAATTTAATCAAATAGGGCTCGGCGCGATAACGAAGGTCAAATTGAGCCCCAGCTGCCTCTCCCAGTTGAAACAGTCGCCATCCCAGTCTATAGCGCTCAGTGGAATGCTCCTGCTCCACCATACCCATTTCCTTGAGGGTAGCTAAATGGCGATGAATGCGGGGTTTGGTCTCGCCCATCAAATCAGCAAGCTCCGTTATGCGCATGGCGCGACGAGCTAAAGCCATCTCATTGAGTAAACGCATGGCAACCTTGACAGCCTCAACAGAGTTGGTCTTGCGCAGCGCATCTGCCTCCTTGGGTTGATTGGCTTTCACGCGGGCAGGGGGGAGCTTCAAGGGCTTGGTTTGCATGTTTTGGTCTTTTTCTAGGTCAATTCATTATGCCCAATTTAATGATTAAATAAATGCTAGGCGAAATAAAATATCGCTCTGCGTAAAAACTATGTTAAAGTGAAACAAATATATACGCTTCAACAAAATAGACTCATTCCTAGAAAATGATAGTTTTTGATCTGCTAACCGGATTTTTAGGAAGTGGCAAAACCACCCTTCTCAACGCATTGCTGCGACTACCGGCAGGTAAGGACACTGCAGTCATCGTCAATGAGTTTGGGGCCATTGGCCTTGACCAACTACAATACAAAGAGCTTACCGAAGACGTCTACTTACTGGACAACGGATGCTTATGCTGTAGCGTCACGCACTCTTTGAGAGAGACGCTTTTACAGATCAAAGAACTCACTCACCACCTTGGACGCCCCGCCCTGCGACGCGTCGTCATAGAGAGCACAGGCTTGGCTGATCCACTCCCCGTATTGCATGCTTTGTTGGGCGACAAGTTGTTGATGCAACATTTTAGGCTTGGCCAAGTCATCACCACAGTAGATGCGGTCCTAGGCACTCAGCAACTTAAAGCGCACACTGAGTCTCGCAAACAAGCCAGCGTAGCTGAGCACTTGGTGATTACTAAAACCGATATGGCTCAGTCCCCAACCGTCGTTGAACTGCGTCAACAATTAAAAGTCATTAACCCCTATGCGCAAATGACCGAGTCGGTGCTCGGAGAATGTGCGGCGTCCGTATTTACTTATGATCTGAATAGCCACACATTTAAATGGCCAACCAGTCCTATGGACGCAAAGTCTACCGTCGCCGCACACGGCTCTGATATAGGAAGTTGGAGCACCTTCACTGATATTTGCCCCACATGGGTTGGTATTGCTGCTTGGTGGAATTTAATCACCCTAAAATTTGGCAATCAACTGCTGAGGTGCAAAGGTTTGCTGAGAGTAAACGATGCTAAACCATTTGTCTTGATTCAGGGTGTTGGTAAAGTTTTTCACTCGCCCACTTTTTTGCAAGCTTGGCCTGATAAAGATTCGCGCGGACGTATTGTTTGTATTGGGCAAGACCTTGATCCTGTTTGGCTTGTAGCGAGTCTAAAGGCTTTGAGACTTACTGAAGCTTCATTTAGGCCTCGCAACCTTGAAGAGTTAAGTGAATGTTTTTAAAAAGAGAGACGCATGAGAACCTCTGAATTTGTTTTGCGTGGTGGCACTTTGGTGGATGCCAGCACTGACGGTACGCCCATGGATTTGCTCATACAAGGGGGCAAAATTGCCGCCCACTTGGCTCCTGGTACCCCCGTTGACGTGTCCATTCCCACACAATCTGCAAAAGGTTTGCACGTCTTTCCAGGCTTAATTGATGCGCACATCCATTTTGGATTTGGGGAGAAAATTACAGAGTACGAAACTGAAACGATCTACGCAGCACAAGGGGGGTTCACTACAGTGCTGGGCTACTTTCTTAACAATGAAGCTTACGCAGATGTTTTCAAGCGTGAACAAGAGTACGCCAGAACGCGCGCTTACATTGATTACGCTTTTCACTTCAGTACGGCCAACGAGGAGCATATTCAAGAATTGGCAGATTACGTCAAAACCTACGGTGTGACGTCATTCAAATATTTCATGAACTTCAAGGGCGAGGAGGGCCGCTACCTTGGCCTAGACGGCACGGACGATGGCTACCTATTTGACCTCTTGAGCCAAGCTGCCAGCATTGGAGACGTTAAGGTGGTTTGCCACACTGAGAATATTGAAATCGTCAACCGCATTCGCACCCGCATTCAAGCTAGTGGGGGCTCAACCCTCAAAGATTGGTCACGGGCAAAGCCCGCCTTCACGGAGGCGGAGAGTTCAGTGCGTGCTATGTATTTTGCAGAGCACCTAGGCGCACAAATCTACATTCCACATATTAGCACCCGTATGGCACTTGATGAAGTGCGTAAATGGCGCGGCAGGTACGACAAGGTTTTTGTTGAAACTTGTCCCCACTACCTCACGCATACAGAGGACTCGGATCTGCTAGGTATGGGCAAAGCCAATCCACCTTTTAGAAGTGCTGACGATGTGGCTGCTATGTGGGAAGGTTTGCAAGACGGTACGATTGATGTGGTCGCCTCCGATC
>DAIUEA010000131.1:0-5639 GCA_036845365.1 Limnohabitans sp.
GGCCTGCTATGGCGTTCAAAGTAGTTGTTTTACCAGAACCATTAGAGCCCAAGATAGCAACGATACTGCCTTGCACCACATCTATGCTGACACGGGAGACACCCACCAAATCGCCGTAACGCACTTGCAAGTTTTTGATACTCAGAATTTTGCTCATGCCGGCTTTGCCCCCAAGGCTGCGGTTCTTGCGTAAGAGGCGCCCAAATAGGCTTGGATCACCAGCGGATCATTCACGACTTCCTTGGGAGCTCCAGTTGCGATCACCTCTCCTTGATTGAGCACCAAGACGCGCTGGGTGAGATGAATAATCACCTCCATGATGTGCTCCACAATAACCAGCGTGATTCCGGTTTGGTGAATTTTTTTGACCAACGTAATTGCCGATTGGACCTCTACTGGTGTCAACCCAGCAAGTGCCTCATCTAGGAGCATCATCTTAGGCTCCGTGGCAAGAACACGGGCAATCTCCAAACGCTTACGCCCGGGGGTTCCGAGCGTTTTTGCTTTTAGATTTATTTGCTCCCCCATCCCAGTCAGTTCAAGCACCTCCATTGCTTTTTGGCGTGCGTCTTTGACGTGTGGGTGTCTTAAGAAAGCACCTACCATGACATTTTCAAGTAGCGTCAACTCCTCAAAGGTGGCGGGGAGTTGAAAAGTTCGTCCAATCCCAAGCTTTGCGTGGTACTCAGCAGATTTAAGGCTCACCTCCTCCTGCGAGAACAAAATCTTACCGCTGCTCGGAGTCATATCGCCTACCAAACAATTAAAGAAAGTCGACTTACCAGCACCGTTTGGACCAATGAGGCCTACGATCTCACCCGTATTCACACTAAGACTAGCGCCCTTTAAGGCCTGAAAGCCGCCGAAAGATTTGGTCACATTTTCAGCTTTTAAGAGGGTCATTTGGTACTCCTTGCAGACAGGTATTTATCTACAAAAAGATCCCAAAGTCTGAGCAAGCCTCCAGGCTCATAACGGGCAATCAGCACAATGATGGCGCCATACAAAATATAGGTAAGCCCTGTACCCCTACCCCCGAAGATGCTGTTGGTCTCTGCTTGAAGGGGTATTAATATCACCGCGCCTAGTAAGGGACCCAGCAATCTTCCAGCCCCTCCCAGGGCAGCAACAATGATCATGTTTACAGAGATCAATAATCCAAAGCCGCTAGAGGGATCGATGAAGCCAAACTTAACCGCGTAAAGAGAGCCCGCTAGGGAAGTGAATGCAGCGCTGATCATGAACACATATAACTTGTAGCGACTAACTGGAACGCCAAGACTTCTCGCTGCTCGCTCACCCGCTTTGATCGCTCTCAAGTAATACCCAAAGCGGCTGTGATCGATCAAGTAAGTGGTCACCAAGATGAGCACCAAGACACTTAAAAACATATAGTAATACGGCACCGAACTCTTGAATACCAAATCACTCCAGTTTTTTGCGACCGCAGGGCCTGTTAAACCCACCGAGGCGCCCACAAAATCCCAATTACTGACCAAAATACGGATCAACTCAGCAACCGCGATCGTAGCCATACTGAAATAGTGACCGCTGAGGCGAAGGGTTGGAATGCCAATCAATACCGCAATCAAAACGCTGATCAACATGCCTACTGGGAATCCATACAAAGGGCTCAAACCCCACAGTTTATAAATGAGCAAAGGCAAGTAGGCCCCTGCCCCAAAAAACACCACATTCCCCACCGAAACCTGCCCTGCGTAGCCACCGATTAAATTCCATGCTGAGGAAGATATGGCAGCGAGCAGCACCAAAGAGCCGAGTTGCTCATAATAGGGATTATTAAAGCTGAGGGGAAATAAAAGAAAGAAGAGTGCGAGCACACACCACAAGATCTTTTCTATAACTTTGTTCAAGGCGCTTTCCCCATCAAGCCGTGTGGTCTCACCCATAGAACCAAAACAAACAAAGCGTACACAAAAACGTCCTGATAAACAGGGCCAAAATAAAAAGCCGACAACGACTCAATCAATCCAATAATCAAACCCGCAAGCATAGCCCCTGGCACACTACCAAAGCCACCAAATGTTACGACCACAAAGGCAATCAGTCCCAAAGACTCCCCAACAGTTGCAGACACCGGATAAAAGGTCGCAATCAAAGCACCCGCTAATCCCGCACTTGCGCCCGAGATGCCCCATGCAATCGCTTGCATGCGGTCAGGCCTAATCCCCATCAGCATCGCCGCATTCCTATTCTCAGCAACGGCAAGAATACGGCTACCAAGCATGGTTTTTGTCAGCATAAAGTGCAACCCCAAGGTGATCACGAGCGCAGTAACGCCTGCTACGACCTTGGGCGCGCTGAGTAAAATACCGCCCACGTTATAGCTTGGACCCAAAATATCTTCGGGTAAGCCGACAAAATCCGATCCAAATGCCATGAAAGCAGAGTAACGAAGTACCAAAAGCAGTCCAAAGGTTGAGAGAATTTGAGCCAGCATGGGTCCTCGCATGACGCTTTTGATCAGCAGGAAATAAACCAGTACACCCAGGATAAAAAGAAGCACTGCTGCAGCGAAACCAAACCCAATCACTCCTAAGTGAAATACCGTCAAACCCCAAAACGCAACATACATCCCTAACATCACAAACTCGCCGTGGGCGAAGTTAATGACGTTCATCATGCCCCAAACTAGCGTCAATCCGCTCGAAAAAAGCGCGTAGACAGAGCCGATTAATAAACCGGCCACGATGACTTGAAGTAGCACCATCATGCGTAGTAAGAGATTTTTAAAGTAGTAAGAAAGGGATCTTGAGCGCCAAGCATAAGAAATCGCTCAAGATCAATACACACGGCGAAAACCAATAATTAGGCCCTACATTTTTCTTTTTTATTTCCAAGCTTTGTAGGGATAAACCAACTTCCTCTCAGCCCCCTTGGTCGGCCAAACGGTGAAGTACTGGTCTCCAAATAACTGCGTGAGGTAAGTTGCAGCAAGAATGTTTTGCCCCTTCTCATCAAACTTAACACCCTTATAGCCCATGATCATGTGCTCTGGCTTCATATCCGTGGCTTTCAAAGCTGCTTGAATAGCCTCGGGCTTGGTTGAACCAGCGCGGTTGATCGCATCAACCAAGACAAAGAATGCTTGCATGGTGCGAGCGCTGGTGTCATCTATATCACGACCTGTTTTGGCTTTAAAAAGCTCGTTAATTTTCCAGTTTAAACTATCTTTCGCTCCAAGCGCCCAGCCACTGCGGTCAATAATGCCCTGAGCCAGGTTACCTGCAGCAGCGATGAATGCAGAGTCAGAAAATCCAGAGTCGTCCCCGATCATCAGGGGCGGATAGTAATCCAAACTCTTCATAGTCTTTGCATAAAGAATCGCATCTGAGGTGTATGAAATAAAGATAATTGCGTCAGGCTTTTTATCCTTGAGCTGCAAGACCTGGGCCGATACATCAGCACCGTTGGCGTTGTAAGCCAAATCTGCAACAATATTAAAACCATGCGCTTTTGCTACAGAGCGAACCGTGCCAGAAACTGAGACCCCGTAATCGGTATTTTCGTAAACGATGGCGATACTGTTAATCGGATGATTGGCCTTTTTGAGCTCCTCCATAAACTCCATGTAACTTTGTGCAAAGTCTTTTGCAATCGGTGTTGTTCTGAAAGTCCATTGAAAACCACGCTCTGTAATGTTGGCGGCAACACTATCTCCAATCACTATAGGAACTCCGTAACGCTCTGCAATCGCTGTGGTAGTAATGGCGACAGAAGACTGGTATGAGCCTACCAAACCAACCACTTTTTCTTGGGTGATAAGTCTCAAGGCCTGGGCTTGTCCCTCGCTTGGGTTGCCTTGGGTATCTGCGGGGACCAATTTAATCTTTGCGCCCCCTAAACTTGGAATGCCCTTACCTGTCGCAAGGGGCAGAGCCTCGAAACCAGGGGTGTTTTCGTTGATTAACTGAGCGGCCACCTCACAAGCTGCAATAGAGCTCTTACCAGCGTTGGCAGAGTTGCCTGACAAAGGATATAACAAGCCAATTTTGACATCCTCAGCAGCCCACGCTGGCGAGGCTAAGTTGACTAAACCAATGAAGGATACCCAAATACATGTGAAAGTTATTTTAAAGAATTTCATGAAAGTCTCACACAGAGTTGTTTTAAAAATGTTCACATTATTAAAATGCGAGGGGCAGGTAATCTAGAGAATGCCAAGTTGGAAAATCATTTTCAGTATAACTTTCAATTCTCATATCTATTTGAAATGCGAGCTATCTTAGGGCTAGGGTAAACCTTGAGAGAAGTTTAAAGCTGTCCAAAATGCTTTTAAAAATCATAAAGAGTCTTGGGGTTATCAACCAAGATTTTCTTTAACAACTCAGGACTACGCACCCAATCGGTGAAAATATTAAACAACTCCCCATCGTTGGGCATGGGTGTTTTGATAAACACGTGAGGCCAATCACTGCCCCAAATCAATCGATCTGAAGCCTCATTAACCAACCTATGCGCAAATGCATTAACCTCTGGGTAAGGCAAATGGCTAAGCGTCAAACGGTAAGGTGCGGTTAACTTGATCCATGCTTTTTTGGCTTGGGCCAAACGGATCAATTCTTCAAAGCCCTGCGTGTGTAGGCCCTCTTTGGTTGGCACGTAACCTAAATGTCCGAACACCAAATCAACAGGTAAATCTCCCAAATCTTGTTCTAAATTTGGAAACTCGTTCGTATGCATTAAAAACTCGATGTGCCATGAAAGCGGCTTAATTTTTTCAGCTAAACGATGAATGTCATCTAAGGGTAATTGACCCTTGTTGTTCTTGAGATCAACGATATTAATTCTGACCCCTCTTACCCCAAGTTGGTGCATCTGTTGCAACTCCACAAAGCTTACGTCGTGTTTGACGACAGCAACGCCCCTGAGTCTTTTTGGGAAAAGTTTTAAAGCGTCCAACATAGCGGAGTTATCCACCCCGTAGACGCTTGGTTGGACTAAAACGCCACGCTCAATCCCCAGTGCATCTAGCATTCCCACATAGTCCTGTACGGAGGCGAGTGGCGGGTTGTACAAACGCTCGGGCAGCAATGGATACTGCTCGTAAGGCCCGCAAACATGCGCATGTACATCACAAGCGTGAGGGGGGGGCGTAAATCGTGGTTTAACGGGATTGTGGTCATGGGGTGCACATTCAACAATGGAATCTTTCATACAAAAACCTCACTATTCATAAATATAAAAAATTTTTAGTCAACACTGGCCTAAAAGAAAAAAGTATCGATGCAACCACTCCACGCGGCATCCCTTAACAAAAAAAGCAACAACGCAGGGCCCTTTCACCTAAACTCTCTCAACAAGCGTCCCGCGCCTTTAATGACTTCTTTGTTTTTGAGGCGATTCAGTATTCCCCAAAAAGAGGCTTGATTGCTCGTCACAACCAATTTGCCCGTTTCAGCCTCAATTTCATCAATGATACTGAGCGTTCTCAAGTTAGAGCAACTAATGAATATTGCCTGGGTGCTCGGCAATATCACACTCAAAGCCAATTCTTTGACGGCTTGGGTCGTCACCGAACCGTGCGCCTGTGTGCTCAGACCTTTGATGGACAAAATATCAAAATCAGCCTCTCGCAAATATCTCTCAAGCTCTACGTTAAGCCAGGGCTCATAGGG
>DAIUEA010000132.1:0-744 GCA_036845365.1 Limnohabitans sp.
GTCTGGAACACAGCCTTAAACGTGCCCTCTATCAACAACTTGGAGCACAGGGAAGATAAAATTAAGCTCCTCAATAATATTGGGCGGGTGTTAGAGAATTTAAGACATTACGACGCAGCGGAGGAGGCGCTCTTTAAGAGTTTGAAGATCGATCCCTCGCAGGGACCTGTCTTGCATCACTGGATTCACCTGCGACAAAAGCAGTGCAAATGGCCTGTCGTTTACGGCACCCAGCACACTTTTGAGGAGGTGATCAAGTCTGCGTCCCCGCTTTCGATGTTAGGTTTGAGCACAGAGCCCAAAGAACAACTTGAGTCGGCCAAAAGGTTTGTGAAAGAAAAGGTACAAACCTTTGAACGAATGGTGCCCACTAACCATAGGTATGGACACAAAAAAATTAGGATTGGCTATTTGTCGTCCAATTTGTCCATGCACGCTGTTTCTTTGTTAACGGTTGAGTTATTTGAAACTCACCACAGAGACGCAGTAGAGGTGCATGCTTTTTGCTGGAGTCCTGAGGACGGAACTCCTTTTAGGCAAAGGGTCAAGGACGCGTTTGATCACTTTCACTACATTGCGGATTTAAGCGACGCGCAGGCGGCAGAGCTGATCCGAGCAACTGAGATTGACGTTGTTGTGGATTTACAAGGACTCACCTCAGGTGCAAGGCCGGACCTTATTGCGCGTGGTGCTGCGCCCGTGCAGATCGCTTACCTGGGTTACCCAGGCAGCACAGCCTTGCCG
>DAIUEA010000132.1:754-5636 GCA_036845365.1 Limnohabitans sp.
CGGATAGGTTTATCTTACCCCCTGAGCTCATTCCCTTTTTTACAGAAAAGCCACTTTATTTGCCAACTGTGTTTCAAGTCAGTGACTCCAAGAGGCCGATCTCTGAGACAAGAAGCAGAGAGTTCTTTCAGTTGCCAAGTGACCAATTTGTGTTTTGTGTATTCAATAACAACTACAAATTCACGCCAGAGATGTTTGAGTCTTGGATGAGAATTTTAAGGGTCTGCACCAAAGCGGTTTTGTGGGTGCTAGAGGATAACGTGTGGTCAAAGGAGAATTTGAAGTTAGCCGCAAGAGCGCACGGCATAAACCCAGATAGGCTTATTTTTGCAGGTCGTATTACGCCTGCTGATTATTTGGCACGCTTTAGAGTAGCTGATTTATTTTTGGATACAACGCCCTATAACGCAGGAACTACAGCCAATGATGCGCTTTGGGCAGGGTTGCCGTTGCTCACCCTATCCGGGCAGACCTATGTGTCACGCATGGCGGGGAGTTTACTGCAAAGTGTGGGGCTGAATGATTTGATTGCCGTGGATTTGATGAGTTACGAGCAAAAGGCAATTTATTATTATCAACATCAACCCGAGTTGAGCAAGCTGAGGGACAAGTTAGCGCTCGCCAAAAACGAAAAGCGATTGTTCAACACAGAAGTTTTTTGCAAAGAGTTTGAGGCAGCGCTTGCTAAACTTTTAGCATAGAGCCCTAGATTACGCTCTGAAGGGCGGAGAGTGTGAGTTACTCTTTTCTCTTTGATCTCTCACCTGTAGCTGTGGAAGATAGGTGCAATGTCGGCGAGCAACAAATCCGATTTGTTCGCATACGTCAGGGGATGAAAGATTTCTCCTAGAATTTGGGCCCATCTAAGGGGGTAGGGTGAGGGGAGGTTATCCTCAAAGAGGACCCCAAATTGGTCTTGCGGGTGTTTGGCAGGATTTTTTTGCAGAGCATCTAAGTTTGCATCTAAGACTTGGTGTGTGAGTGAGAGCCACGACTCGGTTAGTCTGGATTTCTTTTTAAAGATAAACGCGCAAAGTCCTATGAGCTCTTTGTGGTGAGCCCTTATTTCGTCTCCGAGCGCGCCGCTGACGTGTGGGATGCCAAGCGCGATTTCTTGATACCCCAGAGCCAAAGCGTTGCTGCAGCGCAATTGCTCAAAAAGGGGAATCCAAGATTTATGCGTTAATTTAAGATCCGTGTAACCACCCCCATAGTGATGCATAAAGTAGCAGCGCAAGTAATCTGATTTATGTGTTTCACTCAGGTATGTGAAGGCCGGATGAAAAGGGTGCTCTTTGAGCTCCCACTCCTTGTAGGAGTCGTGATTGATATACGCGACAGGACAACGGGTGTGGTTGAAGATGGTCCACAAAGCGTTTATTCGTTGTGAGGACATGGGATTTGTGCCCGTCCACATACAAAAAATAGTGTTATTTTTTAGGCCGTCGAAATCTTTTAGGTACGCATTCATAAAAAACTTAGATTTTGTGCTCAGCTACCAAGGACCAATTAAAACGCAGTAAATGAGTCGGGCGACGACAACCCTCTAGGATCTTTTTCTGTGCAAGAGCTTTGTTGATGTCCAGACTGCGGTTTAAATTGGTGGTCTTGAATCCTTTATCGTTAAAGAGCACCGTGTCTCCAACCAGCTTCCTGTTGCCCCCTGATTTCTCCCATACATAGGGAAGATACAAATCCTCATAGCCGTAATGACCCGCAAAATCCTCATCATACATGGCCCATTCTTTAAAACGCTTGGACTCCACGAGAAAGGAGTTGGGGTGGACGCTGAGGGGTTGGTTTAAATTTGAGTCAATGAAATGATCCACTTTAAAGTAATAAATGGTGGATGACTCCAGGTTTGAGAGAGAGCTCAGCAGGCCAGAGAACGCGTTTTCTATTAAAAACTGATCGACGTCAAATAAAAGCAGCCAAGGAGCTGTGGACATCATCACCCCCAAGTTTCTGGATCCCGCTTGGTTCCAATTGATTGGGCTCTCAATGCGGTAGTGCTTTAAATTGAGACGGGGGGAGCTGAACTGAGCAAGTTCCTCGGAGTTGTCATCGATCAAAATTACTTCAAAGCGTTTTCTAAGGTTCTCGCCAAAGGAGCTCAGGTGATCGATCAACTCACCTACTTTGTGCGTATTGTTGTAATAATGTGTAATGAGGGAGAGGTGCATGAAGATCAATCAACGGATCACTGAATGGGAGTGCCGACAAACCCGCAGAGTTGCAAAGCTGCAAACCCAAACAGGTAAAGACTTTTGACATAAGATTTACAAGCATATAGATGCTGAGCCGATAGCTGCGGGGCTGATCTGGTAAAAACCTTAGAATGACGTCCAACGAAGAGGGTTTTTTTAAGTGAGCTCATCTAAATGACTAAATTGCACGGGTTATTGATTACGAAAGACGATGATTTATTGGTCGAGGAGTGGTTTCGTGAAAATCATTCTGTCTTTGACACCTTGGTGGTTGTGGACGGCTCTACCTCGGGGTTGACCCGACGTGTTGTATCTCAGTATAGCAACACCGTTTATATGACAGATCCCACTTGCCACATTACGGATCAAACTCTTAGGCACCATGGGTGGCAAGAACTTGTCAAAATTGCCACGATGGGGGACTGGATATTTATATGTCACGTAGATGAGTTCTATATCCATGACCCAAGGGCGCTTACCCAAGCTCAGGGAAATTTGATGTTTTGGATGCCCTTGGTGGTGTTGCCCCACCCCCAAGAGGCTTATCACTGGATTAAATCAAGGGATAAAAACCCGAGACACCTATTTAAACACTACTGGTGGAGGCAGGGGACATTGCCTCACCTAGAGCACCGGATGTGGCGGTATGTGAAAGAGCCTTTTTGGAACACCCAACTGACAGCCCCGAGTTGCGGCACCATACCGCACAACTACATGGATGAGAAAATCGTCGTTCAGGTACCCCTTTATTTCCATTACAAGTGCTATGACCTGAGTTGGGACGCTTACCTTCGAGACGGATCCTCTGCAAAATCGTCCCTTAACACCGGTTTGCCGCGTCAGGTGAAGGGGTTTGAGGATTTGTTTTTTGATGAGGACAGGCCTTTTGAGGACGGATACTTTAATTTTGACAGCGACGCATCTAAGATATTTGAGCGTTTTGGCAATCCGCCCCGTATTGGCCTGGGCCCTGACGGCAAAGCAGTGGTCATCAATGACCAGGGTAAACTTGTCCACATGGCCTGAGATTGCCACTCATTTATCAAAATAAGTAAACAAATAAATTTTATTAAATAATACTTAATTACTTATTAATTATTATTTTGAGCTAAATAGGGTTCAAAAATACCTTCTTGAATCTTTATAAAGCGGCCGTGCCAACGGCTAAAAATATTGGCACCTTACTTGCTTAGTTTGAATACCCTTTAACCAATTTCGGTGAATTTGTTCAAACTAGGAGCAAGCAATGAGTTTAGTCAATCAATTAATTTCCCAAGCGAATTTAGGACGTATGTTGTCTGATGGGGAAGTTTCCCATTACACACCTACAGAAATTCGTGAAGCCATTCAACAGTTGGTTGCTAATGATAACAACGACTTGGCTTACGCTCTTGGAGACGCGGGCATTAGTTTGTATCCCAACAACGAGGACATGCTCGCCATAAACGGTTTACTCGCCATCATGCGCCAAGATTGGCGTCTAGGTGTTGATTACCTAGAGGATTTAATGACACTGCAAGGCGAGTTGACACAGCCTTTCACTTTTGTCATGTTGGTCAGAGCGCTTAGATGCAATTTGGATCCAGCACGTGCATTGGAAGTTGTTCGCAGAGGCCTCAAAGCCTATCCGCAACACACAGACTTAACGGCGGAGAGCTTATCACTAGAAGGTTTTAGTGATGCGATCCATTCTTCAGAGGTGGCTCACTAATTGACGTTTTAGTGGCAATGGATCTCCCTTTGCCGCATGAACGACATATTTTTGCCACATATATCTATTTAAACGCAAATTTAGGCATCTAAGAAATGATTTTAAGCATTCAAAACCGATGGGAAAAGTTGGCATATGAATTGCTTATTATGTGGCAATATTTGATTGGCCAAATGGCTAGGAGTTGAAAAAATGACAGTTATTAACACAAACGTCAGTGCACTGTATTCGCAATTAGCTTTGCAAAATACAAAGAAATCACAATCCACTTCGATGCAGCAGTTATCGACTGGGCTGAAGATTAATTCAGCCGGTGATAACGCTGCGGGTCTAGCCATCGTCAACCGGATGACCACGCAAATTAGCGGTATCTCCCAGTCGATTCAAAACGCTGGCGATGCTGTTAATTTGATCCAAACGGCTGAGGGCGCTGCCAATCAAATAACAACGATGTTGCAACGTATGCAGCAACTCGCAACCGAGTCTGCCAACGGCACTTACAACGATCCCCAAAGAAAAGACTTGGACCTGGAGTTTCAGCAGTTGAAACAGCAAATTGTTGCTATTTCAAATGACACCCAGTGGAACGGATTCCCAGTGTTAAACGGTACTGCGGGCAAACAGCTCAGCCCCTTACCTGTTTACAAAACAGTGTCAGCTCCCCAACAGTCCATTTCAAATGGAGCCAACAACAACACTGCGAACCTCTTCATATCTCCCAATCCGTCTATAGCGGTTACTCAAACCAATATTCAGCAAGTTTCTGCTTTTAGTTTGGCCAGGCAAACACAGCCTCAACAAACTGATCCAACTTTGCAAACTTACCTATCGTTCTCAGATGGTACAAACACATTCTCTGTGCCTGTGGGTACGACCATTGCGCAAACCCAAAGCGCGCTAGTTACGGCTATCAACGCAGGGGCGAATGGCGTTCCTAATGCATACCACGCTGCGTATGACAGTG
>DAIUEA010000133.1:0-5616 GCA_036845365.1 Limnohabitans sp.
GGGCATCACTATGGTTCCAATAGGATCAATATGGTTTACTGGATTAAGCGTGACTCTACCCAGTAACCAGGCAGTATTGTCCCCAAAGTACCTTGCAGCGTACCCGTGAGCCGCTTCATGCAACGTAATTGCAAACAATACGGGCAGAGCGTTTATTGTGACGGTTTGAATAAGTTGAGATATATTCACAATTGGTATTTTCTCACTCGAATCACTATAAATGTCTAAAAATATCATTAAAGTGATTATTTTTTACCACACATTAATGAATATGCCTAATACATTAATACTCTTTTAAGGGTTTGCCAGGGTATCGGAACTAATTAGTTCTTTTTGATGCATCAAAAACTTTCCACTTACAGTCCAAGAGCGGAAATAGCTCCTCGTCCCTGTCGAATCACAACTGGGGCGCCCCCACTACCCATCTCGGTTAGGTCTACGACTGTTGTGGGATCTAAGTGGCAAGACCCGCTGGAGACGATGAGATCGATTGAGTTTTTAAATCTTACTTGTATCTCCTCAGGGTCGTTGAGAGGCAAGGTCTCCTCGGGCGGGATCAGTGTGGTGGCTAAGAGAGGCGCGCCGTGAACGCCTAAGAGCTGAACTAAGACCAAGTGATCTGGAACCCGAAGGCCAATTGTTTTTCTCTGTGGATGACACACACGCCGAGGAACCTCTTTAGTGGCCTCCAGTATAAAAGTGTAGGGTCCCGGTGTTGCCGCTTTAAGCAGTCGGTATTGCCTGTTGTCCACTTTTGCGTAATTCGACAACTCCGATAAATCTTTGCAAAGCAGTGTCAGGTGATGCTTTTCATCAACCCCCCGAATTCGTCGCATGTTGTCTACAGCTGATTTGTCCTCAAGGTGACAAACTAGAGCGTAGCTTGAGTCTGTTGGAACGGCACAAAGTCCTCCACCAGCCAAAACAGCGGCGGCTTGTTTTAACAGCCTGATCTGCGGATTATCAGGATGAATGTTTAATACTTGAGTCATACACAGCCATTTATAAGGGATGGATCTTTTTCGGTTTGCCCCAGTAGGCAGAGGCAACGCCAAAAAAACAGATCAAAAGAATCCCAAATAAATCCAATCCTAGAGGGTTGTAACCAAAAACTACCCACCCGGTAAACCAAGAAAAAGCAACTTGTAAATACAGATAAGGTGCAAGTCGATTGGCTGGAGCTTTTGAGAAGCCTACAATTAATAAATAATGCCCCAATGTTCCCGTAAGCCCAGACAAACACATCAACAACCAAAAATTGGTACTCATGTCAGAGTCCCAGTTGAAGGCAACAAACAGACTACTCACCAAAAAGCCAACCCAGCCAGTAAATAAATTCATGGTCATGGGGTCCTCAGTGCGAGACAAGTAGCTGGTGAGGGTTTGGTAAAGGGAGTTGGAGACGGACATGACAAGCGGAAACGCGGCGTCCCATCCATGCAAATTCCCGCCCGGTCGAACTAAAATCACCGCGCCCACCAATGCGCCGACCACACAGAAATTACCAAACCATGAGACAGGTTCTTTGAGTAGAAAGTGGGATAACAGCATGACAAAAAGCGGCGTTAACATGCTTATTGCAGCAAACTCTGCAACCGGCATTCTTTGCAGGCTGAGAAAGGCTAGAAAACTGCTGAAAAGCAACAACGAGCCGCGCAGAGTTTGCAAAAAAATGCGCTTAGTTCTAAAAAGAGAACGCCTTCTTTTGGGAAGTAGAAAAGAGGCGCTTATCGCCGCATGAGTTGCATATCTAAACCACATGACCATCACCAGGGGAACCGAAGTCATTAAATACTTATTGGTTGCATCTAGGACCGAAAAGCAAAAAAGAGAGGTGATTAGGCACAATGCCCCAACAAGAAAAGAGTTATTGCGCATTGGTTTTGTCAGTTGGCTTAAAAGCCTTTAGGTAAGCCTTTTGGAGAGCGTTTAGCAGAGCATTTAGCAAAGCATTTAGCAGAGGGTTTGGGTGCTTTGTTGAAGTGCGCTTTTGAGGTATGAAAAAAGGACGGTTGATTGGGTAGGTGTTAACTCACAAGTACCCGGCTCTCAAGCAAGGACCAGACGGGAGTTAAGTCGCTTGGCAAAGGGGGCAAGGTGCCAAGGTCAATGCGACTCTCGGTTGGGCTATGAAAGTCACTCCCCCTAGAGGCGAGGAGTTTGAACTCGCGCGCGACCTCTGCGTATCGTGTGGCCTCCTCACTGGTGTGACTCCCCGTCACCACCTCAACTCCCTGACCTCCGTGTTCGATGAAGTCAGTAAAGAGCGCATATTCCTCATTGGGTGTGAAGCCGTAGCGGGCTGGGTGAGCAATGATTGCAACCCCGTGAGCTTGTGTGATCCAAGAAACGGCATTTCCAAGAGTAGCCCATTTGTGCTCGACATAACCTGGTTTGTCGTTTGTGAGGTACTTTCGAAATACCTCTGATGTGTTTGAGCAAATCCCGCTTTCCACCAAAAAGCGTGCAAAGTGAGTTCGAGATATCAGGTTAGGATTTCCCGCGTACTTGAGAGCGCCCTCGTACGCTCCCCTGATACCAACCCTCTCGAGTTGGGAGGACATTTCCTGAGCACGAGCGTCCCGCCCCGCGCGGGTGTCATTCAGCCCACCAACCAAAAAGGGGTGCAAGTGGTCAAATCCGAGACCCACTATGTGAACCGTTTTGCCTGCAAAGCTGACGGATATTTCTGTTCCCGTCAAATAAGGCAGGCCTAGTGCGTGGGCGGCTTTGATCGCTCTTTCTTGTCCGCCAACCTCATCGTGATCAGTCAGAGCCCAAAGATCGACACCATTTGATTTAGCGCGCTGTGCAAGCTCCTCGGGTGAGAGTGTGCCATCAGAGACAACGGAATGACAGTGAAGATCTGCATTTGAGTAGTTCATTGACGTATTTTAAGCTTTTGCACGGTTTTTTGCTCCGTATTCCCGGCAAACAGAGCAAATATGTCAATATAGAGCGAGTATTTTTGGCCGGTTGTGTTGAGAAGGACCTTTATAACAAAGAAAAATCTTACACGACACTTTCTACGAGTAATTTAAGCTTTGTAGTGCCTGACCAATTATCGGCGTCTAATTTGTAAATTAATTGTACAAATTCAGAGGGCGTAAATGTGTTGTTGAACCAAATCGCGTCTAGCTCCTGGTTATGAATAAGAACCCGCATTGAGAGATGCTTTTCCCCCACTATTCTTTGTCTTAGGATTTGGGCGGCGTCACAAAACAAGGGCGCCTCAAATCCTTGTCCCCAAACTTGAGATAAAAGTAAATGAGCTGTATCAAGACTTAAGTGCTCCGGCTCTAGGGAGCCATCTGTCAGTAATTGTTTATGCCCCGAGCTCAGGTTGGGTGCATTTTGGGCGACGCTTAAAAATGCGGACTCAAAGAGCGCAAAGTTTTCCAACGAAATGGAGCAGCCCGCCGCCATCGCATGGCCCCCAAATTTAAGGAGCAGTGTGGGGTGCTGTTTAGAGACCACATCTAACGCATCTCTTAAATGAAAACCAGGAATGGACCTTCCAGAGCCTTTTAAAAGAGTGCTTTGTGTGTTGTCTGAGTCAGATTTACTAGGGGCAAATACAAAAGTTGGGCAGTGGTAGTGATCTTTAATTCGAGAGGCAACGATTCCAACTACACCTTCATGAAAGCTATCGTCAAAAACGCACAAAGCTTCGCTATGCTTTGCAAGGGAGGATTTTTCTTGCGCAATGTGCCATGCATCTTCAAGCATTTGAGCCTCTACGCTGCGCCTTTGAAGGTTGATTTGATGCAACTGATTGGCTAAAACTGAGGCCTCCTCAAAGCTCTCACTCAGCAAACATTCGATGCCAATTGTCATGTCCGAGAGTCTTCCAGCCGCGTTTATGCGAGGGCCAATAGAGAAGCCCAAATCTTGGGTGGATGCTTTTTTGGGATCTTTGTCACAAACTTGGAAAAGACACTGCATGCCAATGGGCATTTGCAGGTTCCTGATTCGTCGAAGCCCTTGCTCGACTAGACGCCTGTTGTTGGCGTCAAGGCAGACCACATCTGCGACGCTGCCAAGAGCGACCAGTGGCAATAACGAATCCAGCTTAGGTTGCAAGGTTGGGGGGGTGCTTTTTTGTGGAGCGCCCAACTCTTCCACGGAACCAAATAGGCCGCGTTCCCTCATTAATGTGCGCACTCCCATCAGCACATAGAACATGACGCCCACGCCTGATAGATTTTTGCTCTCAAAGGGACAATTGGGTTGATTTGGATTAACGATTGCATCAGCCAACGGCAACTCTGCGCCAGCCAAGTGGTGATCCGTAATGAGAACTTTCATGCCAAGATCCCTCGCAGCTTTGACTCCTTCAACGCTTGCGATCCCGTTGTCGACTGTGACCAAAATCTCTGCACCTAAAGCACAAACCCTTTTTGAGATGTCGGGCGTTAAACCGTAGCCATCGACTACCCGATCAGGCACGAGATAAGTAATTCGTTTCGCCCCCAAAAGCTTAAGTCCTCGAATACCCAGTGCACAAGCAGTTGCACCGTCGCAGTCGTAATCTGCAACGATACAAATCAACTTATCCGATTGAATGGCGTGGACCAGTAATTCACAAGCACGGTCTAATCCAAGAAGTGTATTGGGGGGTAGCAAGGTATTTAGACTGGTGTCTAATTCCTGCGCAGTCTTCACCCCTCTATGAGCATACAAACGAGCCAGTAAGGGGGGCACATTTGATTGCTCTAGTTGCCAGACGGCTTTTGGATGGGCTGTGCGCGACTTGATAACCGTATTTGCTTTCATAATTTTAGCAAGTTGGACAACTTGAGAGAACTAAAAAAGCGCTTAAAAACTTGGGTCCATGGGGGAGGGGAACTTCTTAGAGTAACCGACTGGGTGTCGTTACACAAAGTGATGGATGTAAATTCATTTTTTTGAGTAAATTTATTCAAATATCCAGCCAAAAGGTCTGAGTCCAAGGCCTCCCAACTAGACGCCCAAAACTCTTTAACTTCTCCCTCTGAGTTAAAGGTTTTTTGGGTAGTTTTGTTTGTTTGGAGAAGATCGATGATTTGAATTTGGTCACTGAGTGCATAAATGGCGTCCTCATGGCTCTGTTGGGGGCTTGCGTAGGATCCACACCCGCTAATCCAAATAGAGTTTATGCCAACGGGTCTTGAGTTATTTACGGGGTGGTTGTACAGGAACATTTGCATTTCGTTTTGAAGTCTTTTAAGCGTGTTCACACTAGGGTGAGATTTACTGAGTCCGTTACCGATTAAATAGTTATCGATTATTTTGCCCCTGACACGCTCAATACTTGGGGCGCTAAAAGCTTGGAAATGGGGACTAAAAGCCAACCACTGCCCTGGGCTCAGGGATGGATCAAAGAAGAGTTCAATTGAATCTTCCGCAAAGTAATGCCTCACATCATGGAGCAACTCCTTAGACTCCTCAGTCGTGAGTCCAAGTGTTTTGGCATCGGCCATGAATCTGACTTCCCCTTGTTGAACGCTCCAGTTGCAAAGGGTCACAAAAGCCCATTCGCCCTGGGGACTTGATGTTCTAAGGTTTAACCCAAGCTCATAAGCTTTTTTTGCAGCAAAGGGTAATCTTCCGTCAACTTCGGGCCAACCCATTAAA
>DAIUEA010000134.1:0-5611 GCA_036845365.1 Limnohabitans sp.
ACGTAGGCCTGCATTTGCTTAACATCTTCACGAATAAATTTCAAATTCACAGACGAGCCTTGCATTACATCTTCTTTCAATTTAAGACCCCTTGCTTGGGGCTTAGCCTCATCTCAGCGGCTAGTGCGTGCGCTTGAAGACCCTCTCCTCGCGCGAGCACAGAGGCAATAGCTCCTAATTTTTGCGCACCTTGCTCGCTAACTCTAATCAAGCTGCTTCTTTTTTGAAAATCATAAACCCCAAGCGGAGAGCTAAACCTTGCTGTGCCAGAGGTTGGAAGCACGTGGTTGGGTCCGGCGCAATAATCCCCTAAGGACTCACTCGTATAAGCTCCCATAAAAATAGCCCCCGCGTGCACAAGCTTAGGCTCCCACTCTTGAGGGTTGCGGCTTGAAATCTCTAAATGCTCGGGAGCGATTTGGTTGCTGATTTCGCAGGCCTCTTGCATGCTCTTGGTTAATATCAAAGCACCTCTGTTATTGAGTGATTTAGCAATAATATGAGCGCGCTCCATTTGGGGCAACAAACGGTTGATCTCTTTTTGAACACGGTCCAAATAATCGGCATCAGGACACAACAAAATGCTTTGGGCGAGCTCATCATGCTCTGCCTGGGAGAATAAGTCCATCGCCACCCAATCTGGGGGCGTGGAGCCGTCGGCTATAACTAAAATTTCGCTAGGCCCCGCAATCATATCTATGCCCACTTTGCCAAATACGCGCCTCTTTGCTGCCGCAACGTATGCGTTACCGGGCCCGGTGATCTTATCAACGCCTGGGATGGTCTGCGTCCCGTAGGCCAGTGCAGCCACTGCTTGAGCTCCGCCGATGGTGAACACTTTGGTCACGCCGCTCACATACGCTGCAGCCAATACCAGTTGATTCCTATTACCCTGAGGTGTGGGCACCACCATGATAATTTCACCAACCCCGGCAACCCGTGCAGGTACCGCGTTCATCAACACGCTTGAGGGGTAAGCGGCCAATCCACCCGGCACATAGATACCGACCCGGTCAAGGGGGGTTACCTTTTGACCCAGCAAAGTGCCCTGCTCATCTGTGTAATTCCAACTCTCTCCGCAGGCTTTTTTTTGCGCTTCGTGGTAGGTGCGAATACGCTCGCTTGCTTGAACCAGGGCTTCTCTTTGCTCCTTGGGTATGTAGTTAAATGCCTGCTCAAGCATAGGTTGGCTAAGTGTTAATTCAGCCATGCTGTTGACACTCAAGCGGTCATAGGCTTTTGTGTATTCAAGGACTGCAAGGTCACCCCGCGCTTGCACCTCAGACAAAATGATTGATACACGCTCTTCGATTTCTAAATCAGTTGACGCAGACCAATGCAGTCTCGCTTTGAAAGCTTCCCCAAAATCTGCGCTCTGAGTGCTAAGCCTGAGGGGATGAGCCACTAAATTACTTGCGTCATTTGCGTTGTTTTCGTTTTGCATACAACCTATCTTGCAATCTCTTTTAAATATAAATTTCTCTCGTTCACAGCCACAACGAATGCATCCAACAGCTCTCTCATAAGTGGCTGCTTTAATTTCAAAGCAGCTTGATTGATTACGAGTCTGGAGCTAATTGGCATAATATGTTCGACCTCTACTAAGTGATTGGCTTTGAGGGTGTTGCCAGTTGAGACCAAATCAACTATTGCATCTGCCAAACCTGTGAGGGGTGCCAATTCCATACTTCCGTAGAGCTTGACCATATCAACGTGGACGCCTTTGCGAGCAAAAAATTCACGCGCAATATTGATGTACTTGGTTGCAATTTTTAAGCGCGAACCTTGTTTGACAGCGCTCGCATAATCAAACCCCTCATGCACAGCCACTGACATTCTGCACTTTGCAATTTGTAAGTCCAAAGGTTGGTAAAGCCCTTCGCTTCCGTGCTCAATCAATGTATCTAAACCCGTCACACCCAAATCCGCTCCACCGTACTGCACGTAAGTGGGGACATCAGAGGCACGTACTAACACCACACGGATGTTGTCCCTATTGGTTGGCAAAATCAGTTTACGTGAGTGCTCGGGGTTTTCTAATATCTCCAACCCTGCCGCTTTTAAAAGAGGCAAAGTTTCATCAAATATCCTGCCCTTTGAGAGCGCCAAAGTAATCATGTAAGGATCTTGAGAGCTCATTGTTTTTGTTCCATAAAACAAACTCTTTTTGAGTTGTAATTGCTCATTGAATTGATTTTTCCTGCACTCGCTCAATATCAGCGCCTAAGCTGCGAAGCTTCACCTCCATACGGTCGTACCCCCTATCAAGGTGATAGATCCGGTCCACCTGTGTTTGGCCGCTTGCAACCAACCCAGCGATCACTAAACTTGCTGAGGCTCGCAGATCAGTCGCCATGACTGCAGCACCTGATAGCAAAGGCACACCCTCAACCATAGAAACTTTACCTTCAATTTGAATATTCGCGCCCAAGCGCAGCAATTCATTGACGTGCATAAAACGATTCTCGAATATTGTCTCAGTTACCCGGCTAGAACCTTTGGACACACAGTTTAAGACCATAAATTGTGCCTGCATATCGGTTGGAAACCCTGGATACTCTGTTGTGCGAAAGGTTTGTGCGGTTAAGTGCTGGTAAGCTGGGCCAGCGCTTTTGATCCAAACTCCGTCCCCTTGAGAGCGTATTTGCACCCCAGCATCTATTAACTTATCGATCACTGCGCCTAGGTGCTCAGCCCGAGCGTGCTTTAAAAACACCTCCCCACCCGTTGCCGCAACAGCGCATAAAAACGTGCCCGCTTCTATTCGGTCGGCTACAACTTTGTGCTCTGCCCCCCCTAAGGTCTCTACGCCTTGGATGTGAATCTGACTTGTGCCGTGTCCCTCAATTTTTGCACCCATTGAAATTAAAAGCTCAGCTAAATCCGATATCTCAGGCTCTTGGGCAGCGTTCTCCAAAACCGTCTCTCCACTGGCCAATGCTGCTGCCATCATGAAATTTTCTGTCCCAGTGACAGTCACCATATCTGTGGCGATTCGGGCGCCGTGTAACCTGTCCAACCCCGCAGCGAGACTGGCAATCATGTAGCCGTGCTCTACGCTGATGCGTGCACCCATTGCGTGAAGGCCCTTCAAATGTTGATCCACTGGACGCGATCCAATCGCGCATCCTCCCGGCAATGAGACCTTGGCACGTCCACATCTGGCCAGCAAAGGACCCAACGCCAAAACTGAAGCCCTCATGGTTTTCACAAGCTCATAAGGAGCCTCTGGATTGTTGATGGATGAGGCGTCCAAAAAAAGCGTCTTACCCGAACCCTGGTCTTCCCCGATCTGCGCTTTCACGCCCATATTTGTGACCAACTTGAGCATGGTGGACACATCTTTTAAAGAAGGCACATTGACCAACTTGATGGGCTCAGCGCTCAGCAAAGCAGCACAAATCTCTGGCAAAGCGGCGTTCTTAGCCCCTGAGATGCTCACCATGCCATTTAAAGATCTGCCACCGCGAATGAGTAAGGTGTCCATACTTTTAATTAAAAAACTGCTTTTGGTCTTGCGCAGCCCACTCCAGGGGAGTGAAAGTTTTCATCGAAAGCGCATGAATCTCATCATTATGCATTTTGTTGCCCAAAGTTTCGTACACCGCTTTGTGTCTTTGCAAAAGCCTCAGGCCAGTGAAACTCTCCGCCACGATCACACCGAACCAGTGCCTTCCGTCACCGCTTATGTTGATGAACTCACAGGCTATGCTGCTCTTTATGATGTCCTCTATTTCTTGCGCTGTCATATAAAACCTCCTGATTAACCTCTTATCTTATAGCCACTCTTGAGCATCGAGAGTCCCACATAGGAGACCGCTATTAAAGCCCCGCTCACTATGCAAAGGCTCAGCCAAGGGGACACGTCGCTGACACCAAAAAAACCGTATCTAAAGCCATCGATCATGTAGAAAAAGGGATTTAAATGGCTAATCGATTGCCAAAAAGTTGGTAACGAATGGATGGAGTAAAACACACCACTTAAAAAAGTCATGGGCATGATTACGAAATTTTGAAATGCCGCCATTTGATCAAATTTCTCAGACCATAAGCCCGCTATGAGCCCTAGCGCGCCCAACATCGTTGCGCCAAGTAAAGCAAAGATGATGATCCAAAGGGGGGCAGATACGCTCAGATCCGTAAAAAATAAAGTGACGACCAATACGCTGGAGCCCACAGCAAGTCCCCTCACCACTGAGGAGCCAACGTAGGCCATAAACCAACTCCAGTGGTTAAGGGGTGCAAGTAAGATGAATACTAAATTCCCCATGATTTTGCTTTGAATTAGAGAGGAGGAACTGTTTGCAAATGCATTTTGAAGCACGCTCATCATCACCAGACCAGGCACTAAAAATGACGTGTAACTAACAGTGTCGTAAACCTTAACCTTATCCGCCATAACGTGTCCAAAAATAAGCAAATACAGCAACGAGGTAAGCACGGGCGCCCCAACGGTTTGGAAACTAACTTTCCAAAACCGCAAAACTTCCTTATAAAAAAGAGCTCTCCATCCCATCATAACGACTCCCCCATCACTTCAATAAAGACATCCTCAAGATCAGCCTTTCGGATCTCCACATCCTCTGCAACCAAGCCTGCAAGGCGAATACTTGACAAATAATTCTCAATTTGAGCCGCGTTTTGAGCAGGGAACTGCACGATTCGTCCCGTCACCCTTGCAAGCTTTGCGAGCTCGGGTGGCAAAGGCGCGTCAACTTTAAACCTGAGCACATTGCTTGATGCAGCCTTTAATAGCTCACTGGTTTTATCAAGCGCCACAACTCGCCCAGTTTTAAGCATCGCAATTTTTTGACACAGCGCCTCAGCCTCCTCCAAATAATGGGTTGTTAACAAAACTGTGTGGCCTTGCTTGTTCAAGCGATCGATAAATTGCCACAACGTTTGACGAAGCTCCACATCCACCCCCGCGGTTGGCTCATCCAACACGATCACTGGGGGCTTGTGAACAAGAGCTTGTGCAACTAGGACGCGTCGCTTCATCCCGCCAGAGAGCTGACGCATATTGCTATTGGCTTTATCAGCTAGACCTAAACTGGTTAGCAATTCATCAATCCAGTTGGCATTATTTTTAACCCCAAAGTACCCTGATTGAAATTGCAAAGCTTCCCTGACTGTGAAAAAAGGGTCAAAGACTAATTCTTGAGGGACAATTCCAAGTAGTTTGCGCGTTTTAAGGGGATCCTTTTGGACGTCTATTTCGTTCACTAAAATGTGTCCACTGGTTGCGCGAGCCAGGCCTGCCAAAATACTGATTAAAGTGGTCTTGCCCGCCCCATTAGGTCCCAATAAGCCAAAGAACTCTCCCTCTTCAATATTAAAACTCACCGAGTCTAAAGCGGTTAGCTGTCCCTTAGCGGTTTGGAATTGCTTGGTAACTTTTTGAAATGAAATGGCGAACATAGGTGGGGCGGGTAATTATTTTTAAGAGTTCTAGAGTGTGGGATCGTTTTTTATCAAGCTACATCTAAGGCCGGGCGCGACTGAAGTTTTCAGGTTTCTTGCTCCAAGGAAGGTCCAATCAGTAAGTATTCGTATAATTTGAAAAACATATATGAAGAGGAGCCGCAACGACTGAGAGGTCCGTTTAAGA
>DAIUEA010000135.1:0-5544 GCA_036845365.1 Limnohabitans sp.
GTGTTAGCCCCTGAGAGTTGTTGTCCTCCCCCTTCTTTTAATTCAAGTGAACCGGTACCAGAAATAATTCCAGAATAAACCGGTAACGAGCCTGTCAACGGGGCGTTGCTTGTTAGTTTGAGCGAACTACCCCCAATTTGTAGATTACCTGAGCCCATCAAACTGCCGTTAATTGCGATGTCAAAGTCGCTGTTGAGCATTGAAATGTTTGAATTTAAGTCAACTGTTCCATTTGAGCTCAGTGTGATGGCACCCGCGGAGGTGATGGGTGCGTTTATGCTCAAGTTCCCCACTGAGGATAGTGTTAAATCTCCTGCATTATTATTTTGCCCGGAGCTAATGGCTCCCCCAATAGTCAGTTGTCCACTGCTGTTTATAAGTACATCCGTCACAGTGGCTAAGGTGTTTGACAATGTAGCAGAGCTGATAAAGCTTGTGTTTGTGCTCTTGGATGAAGAGGAGGAATCAATTAATAAAGGATTAATTGAGTTGAGCTGCCACACACCCGCAATCCCATTTGTTGCTGAAGCACTCACGCTCCCGGAATTAACTGTCAAGGTATAGCCAGAGGTGTTAATCAGTCCTCCATTGCCGCTTGAGAGACCACCATAAGCATACATACTGCCTTGAGTAATTGTTGAGCCTAGAGAATTTGTTGAGTCAGATTTAACAGAGATGACACCTCCATCTCCAATCGTAAGGGCTGAGGCATTTAGTGCAGAATCGTTGGATAAGGTTACAAGTGCGGTTGGTGAACCGCTAGCTATGGTGCCATTTAAAACTCCTTGATCACCGTTTGTGAAATTAGAGCCAATATAAATGTTACCCCCACCTTTATCCCCAAAGGCGGAGATAACTGCACTTGGATTAACATTGATGCTTTGGCCGGTTATTAAGACGTTGCCCCCTCTCACCCCTGAAGACGTCTCGGAGCTGACATCAAGGGTCCCACCTACGTTGACTAATCCAGAGGACCCCCCATTCAAAAAAATATTTCCTAAATCATCAACACTTGCACGAGTGGCCTGAATTAAACCTGACGTATTTATAACCTCTGAGACCACAGAGTTGGCTGCTTGAGCACTCAGCGCAATAATCCCTCCATTCGCAGATAAAGTGCCCGAGTTGTAAATTAGAGAACCAATTGAATCTGAAGGAGCATTTAAAACCGGGCTCGTCACCTCAAAAGATAATAACTTATCGCCCATGAAATCCAGGGTAAAGGAATTACCAGCCCCCAGCCCTATGACGCCCGAGGGTGCATTAACTGTTCCAGTATTTCTTACGGCTGTGCCTAATAGCGCTACATAGCCCCCATTAGAGACAGAGATAGTGCCGTCGTTACTCACAATTGAAGAAGCATTTGAACTTGTCTTAAATGAGTAGGTTGAATAGGTTTGTGAAATTGAGGGACCGAAACTTGAGCCACATAGGGTTGAATTGCACAAGGGGATATTATTCGTACCTGCTGAATTTTGAGTCAAAAAGCCGTAGCCTGAAAATGTCCCTGTTAGGGTATTGTTATTAGCCAATAAATCGGTATCAGTTTGCACGAGTGAGTTTGTTGTTGCCAAGAAACTTCCCACGTTTACAGACCCACCAGACCCTATCAAAACCCCGTTGGGATTTAAAATCCAAACTTGGCCATTTGCAGTCAGACCGCCATTGATTACGGTTGCCGATGATGCAACACGATTTATCGCGAGTGAACTTGCAGATGGCTGTATAAACTGAAGTGTATTGCCAGATGGAATATTAAGAGTGTTCCAATTGAGGAGTAACAGTGGAGTCGACTGAGTAATTGAGGTGATCGTTGTCGTTGAATTTGAATTGGGATTGACGCCATTTACAAAAGCGTTTGTCGCCGTAGCTCCGTTGGTCGAATTAATGGCGCTAGTTGTGCCGTTGGGTGAAATAACACTGCTTGTAGTACCGTGAGTCACTGTAGTGCTCGATGAAACACCAGTTATGACGCCAACAGGGGTTGAAGAGGGAGCCGTTAAACTGACCTTAGGCTGCGCTTGCGCAGTTAAAAAGCAGAAGATTAAGAATTGACAAAGAAAGACGAGAAGAAAATTTCTTAAAACAGTGCGCAATGCTTTATTAGAAAAAAATAATTCATCAACTCTGTGTGAGGGTCCTTTAATCATTGTGTAATTAAGTTTAAACCATGATGATGTCAAATGGGGGAGTTTTCTTGAATATTGTAGTATTGACAACTACCTATTTCCCCGTCACGATCTGAAATAAATTTAACTACTTTAAAGATAAACTACCTAATAGTTAAAGTCATTTAACAAAAGTTTTTTAGCGAAAGTCTTCTAATAAAAGTCTTCTAAAAAAATTCTTTCTTGGGTCTAAATCTAACCAGGTTAGGTTACCCGAACCTGCCACTGAGCTACGTTTAATTTTTGTAGCTGATGTCTGCTCGGTCAGCCAAGCGCACCAATGCACCAAATAGGTCCTCGCCGGCCCCGTTGGTTGGACTGAACTGAAACGAGTCCTTTGTCGCTCTTTGGGCCACCTCAGGGCTCACCATGCGTCTAACTCCCATGCTCGCTGTTGCGAGTTGGATTTCACACGCTCTTTGCAATGTCCATAATACGGAAAAGGTAAATTCCAGTGTTTCCCCCCAGGCAAGGAGTCCATGGTTTCTAAGGATGACTGCCTGGCGGTTGCCTACACTTTTTAAAAGCCTAGGGGTCTCATCCTCTCGAACAGTAATCCCTTCGAAATCATGATAGGCCACCATGTCATGTAGCTGGGCGCTGTAAAAATTACTTTGCTCCAGTCCCCCCTCCATGCAAGCTACAGCGACCCCCGCGGTGGTGTGCGTGTGCATGATGCAATGAGCTCCGCTGAGGTTTCGGTGCAACGCACTGTGCACGACTAGACCCGCTGGATTGATGGGGTATTCAGAGTCATCCAAAATACGGCCCGAGAGGTCAATTTTTACGAGATTACTGGCCGTAACCTCGCTGTAATGCAATCCAAAGGGGTTGATCAGAAAGTGAGATTGCTCACCGCTTACAGTGCTCGGGAGTCTAAGGGTGATGTGGTTGTAGATCATTTCGGTCCAGCCTAAGTGTGCAAATATACGGTAGCAAGCGGCTAGCTTAATGCGACAGTTTTGCTCATCTGGGTGAAATCTATGGAGTAAGTTCATGATGGGATGGTTTAAGCTTTAAAATTAAACTTAATTAAGGGCTGCAAGTGATTTATTTTTCTTGTATCGATTCTAGAATGCTCTAAGCATTTTCCCTGGGCACTTACCCTTAATGAGTGGATTCTCTTTCAGGATTCGGGCTACATTTGTGGCTCCACAAGTCTGAGTTTTCCAAAAAAAGAATCTCCACGGTCATTTGCAACTGTGTAAGCCAAACACCTTAGAAAGTGACCGTCACCCAGCACCGCAAACTCTCTCAACCCAATCTATGAAATTTTTATACAGCTCTCAAAATCTCCCCCAAGGCACCTCTTCTCGTGCTTGGGCGCGGGAGATTTTTCTTATGTTAATGTTTGCGCTCCTTTGGGCCTTGTACCCTGTGCCCTGTTGGGCTCAGCCCTCAAACTATCCCCAGCATCCTATCAAACTCGTCGTACCTTTCCCACCGGGAGGAGCTACTGATGTGATAGGTAGGATTGTGGCCCAAGAGCTCTCCAAGTCCCTGAATCAACAAGTCTTGGTTGAGAATAAGTCAGGCGACAGTGGTAATTTAGGCGCTGAATTAGTGGCCAAGTCCCCAGCCGATGGCTATACGCTTTTACTAGGGGCCTTAACCTCTCACTCCATCAACGCAAATTTGGAGAAAGCCGCACTTCGTTACGATTTAGAAAAAGACTTTAGTCCAGTTGCTGTTGTTGGAATAGTCCCATTGGTCTTTTTGGTGAATCCCAGTTTGCCTGTCAAGAGCATGAAAGAATTTATTGCCTACGCAAAGTCCAATCCAGGCAAGCTGACCTTTGCCTCATCAGGCGCAGGCGCTCCCCAGCGACTTGCAATGGAGATGTTTAGGTTTCAACAAGGGTTGGATATGCTGCACATTCCCTACAAAGGGAGTGGGCCCGCAATGACCGATTTAGTTGGAGGTCAAGTGCTGTGCATGTCTGAGACGGTGCCTGCTGCGATCTCTTTTATTCAAACAGGTAAATTAAGAGCGCTTGCCGTTTCCACTTCAAAAAGGATAAGTCAATTGCCAGATATTCCAACTGTCACAGAGGCAACGGGAATGGCTAACTTTGATGTGGTCTCTATGTTCGGCGTTTTGGCGCCATCGGGCACCCCTAAAGCAATAGTTACCCAGGTAAATGACGCGCTAAAGATCATCTTACAAAGGCCAGACGTGCAAGAGAGAATGTTGACTGCTGGGGTGTACACCAACTATTTGAGCCCCGCAGACTCTGTCAAACGCATTCACACCGAGATGTCCATGTGGTCAAAGGTGATAAAAGATTCAAACATCAATTTAAACGAAAATTAAGTCTTACAAATATGCCCTTTAAGTTTGATACATTGTCCTTGCACGCAGGCCAAACACCAGATCAAGATTTTGGCGCTCGAGCGCTGCCTATTTACCTAACTACGTCATTCGTATTTAAGGACTCAGAGCATGCGGCGGCCCTTTTTAATATGGAGCGAGGTGGGCACGTTTACTCAAGAATCTCCAACCCGACAACGGCCGTTTTAGAGGAGCGCGTAGCCGCTTTAGAGGGGGGAGTGGGCGCACTCGCAGTTGCCTCGGGCCAGGCTGCGTTGCATTTGGTGATCGCAACCCTAATGGGGGCAGGCGGACACATAGTTGCAAGTAGGTCTCTTTACGGCGGATCCCATAATTTACTCGCTTACACGCTACCCCGCTTTGGCATTACAACCACTTTTGTGGATCCGCGCGACCTAAACGCCTGGGCAAGTGCAGTAAAACCAGAGACCAGACTCTTATTCGGAGAAGTCCTTGGTAACCCTGGTTTGGATGTTTTAGATATCTCTGGGGTCTCAGGTATTGCCCACGAGCATCATCTCCCTCTTTTGGTGGACGCCACATTCACCACCCCTTACTTGCTTAAACCCTTTGATCTCGGGGCAGATCTTTTGTTTCACTCCGCAACCAAGTTCTTAAGCGGGCACGGCACAGTGGTGGGCGGAATTGTGGTGGATTCGGGTAAATTTGATTGGCGTGCAAGCGCTAAGTTTCCTGGGCTAAGTCAAGAGTATGAGGGATTTCACGGCATGAATTTCTCTGACGAATCGAGCGTAGCTGCCTTCCTATTAAGGGCTAGGCGAGAGGGGCTGAGAGACTTTGGTGCTTGTTTAAGTCCCATGTCAGCCTTTCAAATACTACAGGGCATTGAGACACTGGGTTTAAGAATGACTAGGCATATTGAGAACACGAGAAGCGTTTTGTCGTTTTTAGTGGAGCGAACGGGACAAAGCGGGGAAATTGAATCCGTTACTCATCCCGATTTGCCCGACCACCCAGACCACGAACTGGCCAAGCGAACCATGCCCAAGGGGTGTTCTTCTGTATTTACTTTTAATCTCAAAGG
>DAIUEA010000136.1:0-5534 GCA_036845365.1 Limnohabitans sp.
ATTCGTATTTTCGATACCGCCTTTGATCGGTGTTAGCTCCTGTGCCTGCCCTAAATTTAGGCTAACCAGCAAAGGTGCTAACTGAGCTTCAGATACGGTAGTGTAGACGGCCATTGCAGTGGATTTAATGGGGAAATTTTCAAATAGGGCGTGAGACTAACGGTTCGCAGCAATAGCCACAAACAAATGTGCTTGCAAAAAACCTAGAGAATGGGTTGATCCAACCCTAGATTGTAGGCTCGCTTTGGTGGGGAACGGGTCAATTTAATGGTTTGCGTATCCAAATACTGCTTTAAGTTGAAACGTTTACATCGTGATTTTAGAAGGCTTATTCAATTTAGGAGGCACAATAGGATCTATGAGTGAAAAACAGACCTTATTGTTAGTTGACGGCTCCAGTTATTTGTACAGAGCTTTTCATGCTATGCCCGATTTAAGGGTATCTCCGGGCGATCCAACAAGTCCGGCCACTGGCGCAATAAGGGGCATGATCAACATGATGACGAGTTTAAAAAAAGAAGTACATGCTGATTATGCGGTCTGTGTATTTGATGCACCCGGTCCCACTTTTAGGGATGAGTTGTATCCTTCATACAAAGCGAATAGGTCTCCAATGCCACCTGATTTACGCACTCAAATTGAGCCTATTCACCGTGTGGTGGGTTTGATGGGTTGGAGCGTAGTCGTTGTTCCAGGTGTGGAGGCCGACGATGTGATTGGGACGCTTGCACATTTAGGGGATCAACAAGGGATCGAAGTCATCATCTCTAGTGGCGACAAAGATTTGAGTCAACTTGTCAATTCAAACATTTGGGTGATGGACACAATGAGCGGCAAAAAACGCGACATTGAGGGTGTGACTGGGGAGTTTGGGGTACCTCCTTCACTCATGTTGGATTACCAGACGTTGGTGGGTGATACGGTCGACAACGTGCCGGGAGTGGAGAAAGTAGGACCTAAAACGGCGGTCAAATGGTTGACTGAATTTGGTAATTTAGACAATATTATCAATGCCGCTCCCACCATCAAAGGTGTGGTGGGGGAGAATTTACGCAAGTCGCTTGATTGGTTGCCTAAAGGGCGAGAGTTGTTGACCATCCGAACCGATTGTGACTTGTCAGCTTATCTTCCCGGATTGCCGGACCTGGAGCCTCTTAAATTTAGGCCTCCTGAGCAAGAACAACTGCTTGATTTTTATAAAACATATGGCTTAAAGGGCTGGTAAAAAGTATTGAAGCCCAAAGCGAGGGTGGCTCAGGCGCAGACAGTGTCGGGGCCAAGACAGGGAGTCAGGCCCGGCAAAATCAATCTTTTTCTAACCCGTCTCAGGACTCGGGGGACGCCTTGTTTGACGACCCGCTCCCTCAAAGCTCCCTAAGTGGTCCCGTTTGCTACGAGACTATTTTGAGCATGGAGCATTTAGAGAAATGGATCCTACGACTTAGATCAGCAAAGTGGGCCGCATTAGACACAGAGACCACCTCGTTAGATGAGATGCAGGCGAAAATAGTAGGTATTAGCTTTAGCATCAATGTGGGAGAGTCTGCTTATATTCCTTTGACCCATGATTATCCGGGCGCACCCGATCAATTGCCAATTGATTTGGTTTTGGAGAAATTAAAGCCGTGGTTGGAAGATCCGGCCTGTTGCAAAATCGGGCAACATATTAAATATGATCGCCACGTTTTTGCAAATCACGGCGTACACGTCAGGGGCTATTTGCACGATACGATGCTTCAAAGTTACGTCCTTGAAGTGCACAAACCCCATAACCTCACCAGTCTTGCGCTACGGCATTTGGCAAGAACTGGCGTGACCTATGAATCCCTTTGCGGAAAGGGTGCACACCAAATCAAATTCAATCAAGTGGAGGTGGCGCAGGCCTCTCACTATGCGTGTGAGGATACGGACCAAACTTTGGATGTACACCTTAGTCTTTGGCCAAGGATCCAGGCTGATGAGAAGTTAAATTTCATCTACCAGCTTGAGATTGAAAGCAGTGAGACGCTCTTTAGGATTGAGCGCAACGGGGTGCTGATTGATGCGCTAACACTGGCAAAACAAAGTCAAGAACTCGGGACTCGCATTGGGGAGCTAGAGAGGGAGGCTTACTTGCTGGCTGACCAGCCCTTTAATCTGAGTTCTCCAAAGCAAATTGCAGAGATATTTTTTGAAAAATTAGGACTCCCTGTTCTTAAGAAAACCCCAAAAGGTGCACCTAGTACGGACGAGGAAGTGCTTGAAAAATTGGCGGAAGATTACCCTTTGCCAGCTAAGATTTTGGAGCACAGAGGGATCTTCAAGCTCAAAGGAACTTATACCGATAAACTTGCGCAAATGGCCCAACCCAGCACAGGTCGCGTACATACCCACTACGCCCAAGCCGTCGCCGTCACTGGCAGGCTCTCCAGCAACGAGCCTAATCTACAAAATATTCCCATTCGAACCCCAGAGGGCAGACGCGTGCGCGAGGCTTTTGTAGCTCCACCTGGTAGTTTGATTGCTAGCGCAGACTACAGCCAAATCGAGCTTCGAATCATGGCTCATTTGAGCGAGGATGAGGCTCTTTTGAAAGCCTTTCATGATGGCTTAGATGTTCACAAAGCAACTGCTGCTGAGATATTCTCCGTACCCGTCACCGATGTGAGTCATGAACAAAGAAGGTACGCCAAAGTTATCAATTTTGGATTGATTTACGGAATGAGCGCCTTTGGACTAGCTAAAGCGCTTTCAATCGACAACACAGCCGCAAAGAACTACATAGAGCGTTATTTCATGCGCTTTGCGGGTGTGAAACGCTACATGGAAGACACACGCACCACCGCTCGTCAAAAGGGCTTTGTGGAAACTGTGTTTGGTCGACGTTTGTATCTGCCAGAGATCAATTCACCCAATGGTCCAAGACGAGCGGGCGCCGAGCGCGCAGCGATCAATGCGCCGATGCAAGGAACGGCTGCTGATTTAATTAAACTAAGTATGGTGCGAGTGCAGCTCGAGCTAGACCGGCTTGACAAGAAAACTAAAATGATAATGCAAGTCCACGATGAGCTCGTTTTTGAGGTGCCCTTAGAAGAGGTAGATTGGTTAAAACAAACCATTCCAAGCTTAATGGCGGGTGTGGCAGACCTAAAGCTTCCTTTGTTAGCTGAGCTGGGTATGGGTGAGAACTGGGATAAAGCGCATTAAGTCAATATGGAGTCATTTTCATACCTTCTGATCTGTATTTTGTTGGGCACCCTTGCCTCGGGAGTAGGGAGTGTTTGGGTTGCTTGGATTTTTGTCAAAGCAGTCATGTCTCAATATACCCAGCATTTGTTGAGCTTAGCTGCAGGGGCTTTGCTGGCGACCGCTTTCATGCACTTACTGCCCGAAGCCTTTGAGGGATTTAATAACCCGAGGGCTCTTTTTAGTGTTCTTTTAGCTGGCATTTTATTTTTCTTTTTATTGGACAAAGCAGAACTTTGGCACCACGGCCATGAGCATCACCATCACCATGACTCTGAGTCTTTGCCGCATTTGCTCAACTCTCATCTTCACGCGCACGCGCACGCGCACGCGCACGCGCACGCGCACGCGCATGCCCAGCCCCATCTAGATCCAGCTTTGGATCCTAAACTCAAGGTAGGGGGTTGGGCTGTCCTTCTTGGAGACAGTTTGCACTCATTTGGTGACGGCGTATTGGTAGCTGCTGCATTTATGGCAGATTTTCATGTCGGATTAATCGCAAGCCTTGCAGTTTGGACTCACGAGGTTCCGCATCATATGGGCGATTTGGTTGTGTTGGGGGCTAACTCATCACAGCCCAAGAGTGCGGTTATCAAATTATCTTTAGCTGGCGGCGTAACTGTTTTAGGGGGCTTAGCGGGTTTGTTTTTGCTGCGTGGGCACGAAGATTTCCTTCCCTATTTATTAGCTTTGGCCAGTAGCAGTTACATATATGTTTCTTTGGCTGATTTAATTCCGCAGTTACAAAAAAGACTCACTCCACGCCAAACAGTGACGCAATTAATTTGGCTGAGTACGGGGTTGGTGTTGGTGAGTTTAGCGAGCCAGCTGGGTAGGAGCTTGGGTTCGAGCTGAAAATTAGAAACGCTTAAAAATCAAACTACCGTTTGTCCCACCAAATCCAAAGTTGTTTTTAAGGGCGTAGGTCATGTTGATTTCGCGCGCTTTATTTGCACAATAATCGAGCGTGCACTCTGGGTCAGGACTGTCTAAATTAATGGTTGGAGGCACTATTTGGTTGTGAAGGGCGAGCACCGTAAAGACGCTTTCTATCCCGCCTGCGCCTCCCAGTAAATGTCCAGTCATTGACTTTGTCGAGCTAACTACTGTGCTCTTTGCGTGCTCACCAAATGCGGCTTGGATCGCGTGGGTTTCGTTGATATCCCCAAGAGGAGTGGAAGTCCCGTGAGCATTGATGTAATCGATTGCCTCAGGGTTAATTTCAGCATTTTTCATAGCGTGCACCATAGCGCGCCTTGGGCCATCCATATTAGGTGCTGTCATATGGCCTGCATCAGCACTCATACCAAAGCCGGCCAACTCAGCGTAGATTTTTGCGCCTCGAGCTTTTGCAAATTCGTACTCTTCAAGGACAACCACCCCTGCTCCCTCGCCTAAGACGAAGCCGTCACGGTCCTTATCCCAAGGCCTAGAGGCCGATTTAGGATCGTCATTGCGTGTTGACAAAGCTCTCATTGCAGCAAAACCTCCCAAACCTAAAGGGGAGATGGTGGCCTCTGCTCCTCCAGCAATCATGACATCTGCGTCGCCGTATTCGATCAATCGCCCAGCCTGTCCGATGCTGTGAAGACCTGTTGTGCAAGCTGTTGCAATGGCAAGGTTAGGCCCTTTAAATCCAAAGCGCATAGACACGTGACCAGAAATCATGTTCACGATTGAGGCTGGTACAAAGAAGGGAGAAATACGACGCGGCCCGCGGTTAACGAGCTCCGCATGCATGTTCTCAATCAGCGGCAACCCTCCGATCCCCGAGCCAATCAAGCAGCCTATACGTTCAGCTACTAACTCGCCGAGTGCATCTCCTACAGGTAAACCACTGTCTTGAACCGCTTGAACTGCTGCAACGATACCAAAGTGAATGAACGAGTCCATCGTTCGGGCTTCTTTTGGGCTGATGTAGGAGTCAAGGTCGAGTCCCTTGACCTCTCCAGCAAAGTGACAAGAAAATCCACTCGCATCGAAGTGAGTAATATTACCAATTCCGGAGTGACCAGCAATAATGTTTGACCAGGAATCTTGAACCGTATTACCTACGGGACAAACGCATCCCAGGCCAGTCACGACAACGCGGCGACGGCTCATTCAGAAGCTACTTTCCAATTGTTTGCCTTAAAAATTAGGCTTTTTTGTGTGCTAGAGCATAATCCACTGCATTTTTAACAGTTGTGATTTTCTCTGCGTCTTCGTCTGGAATTTCAATTCCGAACTCATCTTCTAACGCCATGACCAGTTCAACCGTATCAAGTGAATCTGCTCCTAGATCGGCTACAAAAGCCTTATCTTGGGTG
>DAIUEA010000137.1:0-5485 GCA_036845365.1 Limnohabitans sp.
TGAGACATATTAAGCTGCCACCTGGATTTCAAATTGAACTTTACGCCGTTGTCCCAAACGCCAGACATGTGGCGCTTGCCCCTTCATCCAATGTTCTTTTTGTTGGGACTCCAAAGAACCGTGTTTGGGTGGTTACAAACAGCAATAACTCAGAAAGTGCTAAGAAAGTGATAGCTTTCGCACCCTCAATTAACTTTGATAATCCAAACGGTGCTTACTCTGGGCGACCGGTGGACGTGGTGGTTGCTAAAGACGGCTCTCTTTTGATTTCAGACGACTTTGCAGGCGCTATTTTTAGAGTGACTTATAGTGGCAGCTGATTTTAAATTAGAGGGCAAGTATGGAGAACTCTATTTCAAATCTCGCCAATTGGTAATAACTGATCAGCGGTTTAGGCCTGCGATATAGTCCGCCAAAAGTTCTAGGTCGCCGTCCTTAACAACCGATGCAGCTGAGGACATGTTTCCGTCCATGTCTGCTCGCGTCATGGCTTTGAAGCCCTTTAACTGAGCAAGCAAATAGGTATGCTGCTGGCCTGCGATCCTTGGTATGTGTTGTTGACCAAGCAATAAAGGACCATGACACTGAACGCAGTTGTACTGTTTTGCCAACTGAGGTCCTAGGCTTTGGGATTCAGCAGAGCTGGTGTGGGTTAAAACTACACGTTTCTCTGAGGCAAAGTAAGCCGCAAGGTTGTTCATATCAGCATTGCTTAAGTTTTGAGCAAAAGGTGACATCGCAGGATTCTTGCGGTTACCCTCTCTGAACTGATATAGGGCAGTTGATAGAGCTTGAGCTGTTTGACCCGCCAGAGCAGGTATCTCCGGATTTTCGCTATTGCCCCCAGCTCCGTGGCAGGCAACACAAAGCTGAGCTTTTTGCCGTCCTACTTCTATATCAGCAGAGTAAGCGCTTTTATATGAAGTAAGAAAAAGTACCCCCATAGTGAGTAACCCAACTGCCAACGGTCTCGTAGCTTTGAGACCTAGTGAGAATGAAAAAAGAGTGATAGCCCGCATGGACATCACTCTTTTAAGTGGAAAAAAATATGTGTTAAAAGTGGGATTATTCATCCCTGCATTTTAATATTATTTTGAGGCAACTTTCGTATTGCCCTCATAACTAACACGGTAAACAACACCGTTGTAGTCATCACTCACCAAGAGTGATCCATCGGCCATGACCTGCACGTCTGCTGGACGACCCCACATGGGTGGATCTGCTTTCTCATCAGTTAAAAACCCAGTTAAAAACGGCTCATACTTTACGACCTTACCCTTTGAGTCGAGAACGACTCGCATAACGTCGTAGCCTTGTTTGGTATTGCGGTTCCATGAGCCGTGACGGGCCATGAATAAACTGTTTTTGTACTCCGCGGGAAACATCTTACCGGTGTAAAAACGCATACCTACTGGGGCTACGTGAGCGCCTAACTTGAGTATTGGAGGGGTACTGTGCGCGCATGTATTAAACTTGCCGTAAATGGGGTCAGGGGTATCGCCTTGGTGGCAAAATGGGTAACCAAAATTCTCACCCTCTTTGTTGAGAACATTAAGTTCATCATTTGGGATCTCGTCTCCCATCCAGTCCCGTCCATGATCCGTGAAATACAGTTTATGTGTAACGGGATGAAAAGCCATGCCAACACTGTTACGAACTCCTGTTGCGACTTGCTCCATTTGACCGTTCTCTGGGTCGACGCGAAAGATAGCGGCCTGCATTTGATTGGGGGACGTTATATTTTGAGGAGAACCGATATTGAAATAAAGCTTACCGTCAGGACCAGCTACTAAAAATTTCCAAAAGTGTCCAGGTCCATTAGTAGGGTCAATTCCGTCTACGACGACTTTACCAGCAGGCAGATTGTCAAGATTTTTTTCTACATTGTCATAACGGAGAATACGGTCACGTTCTGCAACGAACAGGGTGCCCTTGATCATGGCGATTCCGTTGGGTGCGTTCATTCCCTTTAGGATCGTTTTAACTTCGAGCTTGCCGTTGTTGTTTGCAATCGCATAAACGTTCTTAGCCAATCGGTTGCTGACAATGACGGTTCCGTTTTCAGTAACTACCATTGAGCGCGCCTCGGGTACTCCGTCGGAGTAAACCTCAACTTTGAAGCCCTGTGGTACTTTGAGTTTAGAGATCTGCAAATCTTTTGCCTCAGTACCTGTGAAAATAGGACTAAAGGGGTGAAGTGCAGATGTCTCTGATTCAGCAGACATACCCTGTTTCCAAGCAGGTGGGGGATCTGCAGCTTTTTGCGCTTGCGCAGCAAAGTTGCCCATAGCAACCAGGCAACTCAGCAACGAAAAGGATAAGAGTGAGCGTTGAAAATGCATAATTTCTCCGTTAGGTATTATTAAAGTCCTGATCCTATTTTTGCATTAATCTGTGCGAAAAATGCGTCCGAATGAGGTTGCAAGGGAAAACACCTAAGGCCTAGGTGTCATTAGTAAAAAAGTCGAAAGTGAGTAGGGGTAGGCAAAAGAAATTACTTGGGGAGGGGTGGTCCACGGCTTTATGATAACGAAAGACCCCCCTACACTTTTTTCTTTTATTTTTAATTATTTGTTTAAACTGTCTAAAAAGTTTCTCACATGTCCGCTTATGTAAGCCTCCTCAGCAGACCCCGTTGCAGGGGCTGCACCCCCCAGGTGCCCTGCAATCGTTGGAATTTCAACGTACTTTGCGTCCTTTAATCCAGCAAAAAGTTCTCTAGACAGATAGGCTGGAATGGTTCTGTCCGTTTGGCTTGCCAATAGCAAACATTTGGCATTAATCTTAGCCAATGCAGCTTTCATATTTCCCCCGTATGGGGCTGATGCATCAAAGTTTCTAGAGGCTGAGTAACGAATGATCAGAGAATTGGCATCCCAATTTTTAGACCACCCAGTTCCAAAAGCCATTAAAGCAGTTTGATAAGGCTCAGGCTCCTTCAAAGTAGTTAAGTACTCATCACTGTAAAGCCAGGGGAAATAAATCATCCCAGAACGCTTGATACCTTCTATTGGATTTTCTGTGTACTTACCCCCTTTGTAAGCCGGATCAAGGGTGATCATGGCAATAGTTGCATCAGCAATTGCGTGGAAATGTTGGTCGCTTCGTGCTGCAGGAACAATCATGATAATTCCTTTCATGAAGTTTGGATAGTTGATTCCCCATTCAACCCCTTGAAAAGAACCCATTGAAGGACCCGATACGGCGAGCAAATTGTTGAGCTTGAGCCCATCGCGAAGCATGATGTATTCTGTGTGAACCATGTCGCGAACGGTGTATTTGGGGAAATCCATCCCTAAGCCATCTTTGGGCTGAGTGGAGAGTCCACCACCAATCACATCAACCCCGATGAAGAAATATTTATCGGTGTCGTACATTTTGCCTGGACCTACGTAATTATCTGCCCAGTGGCGTCCGCTGCTAGTGCCAGGAGTCAGTAGTACCGCATTGGACTTAGCATCGTTTAGTTTTCCGTAAGTGACGTATGCAATCTTGACGTTATCTAGCTCCTTGCCGTCTTCAAATTTGTAGTGAGGGATGGTGTAGCTTCCCTCTTGTTGGGCAGCAACAGTGAATGAAAGTAAGTGTAGAAATAAAGATAAAGAAGTTAAGCAGACTATTTTTAAAATAGACATCGTGAATCCTTAAACAGAGGTGAAATTTTTTGATAATTTGAGGATATTAGTTTATGAATTTAATTAAACGTCTCCTACTATCGTTATCCCGGGGAGGGTTAAGACTTTTACGCAAGTAAAAGCATGAGTTAAAAAATTCGGACGCTCTGAAATTAAAGAAAATTTCATTCATAAAGAAGTCAGACGCAAAGGTCCAGTTCTAAGAGATTGAGAACGGATCTTTGAAAACGGATCTTTGGGATCGGATTTTTATTTTTTTAAAATGTTTAATTTCTGTCTAAATTTTTCCTTTATGGCAGCAGCACTTGCTCAGTCATTCGTTCTCTCAACCTGTCCAAAAAGCCCAGGCACTCCTCTAATTGGCTGATCTCAATAAATTCATTGGGTTTATGTGCAACCTCAATATCTCCAGGGCCCACCACAATACACGGCACACCTGCTTGGTGTAGCCATCCACCATCGGTTGCAAAAGATACTCTGCCCAAACGATTATTGCGCGCTAGTGCTGCTCCTAGGTAGGTAATCGCAGCGTCGTCTGAGGTAGCCAAAGGGGCGGCATTGGCGAGGGTCTCAAAAGTTATGTCTGAGGATGCGGAAATCCTTCGCATTTCCTCTTTCAGATCTTCAGCGTAGGCCTTAATCTGATTGATCAATTCATCTGAACTGCTTTCAGGCAAGGTTCGGCAATCAAATACAAATTCACAATCCTTAGCAACTATGTTGGGTGCTGAACCTCCGTGAATTAGACCCGTCTGCAAAGTGGTATGTGGAATTTTAAACACGCTATCAAAGGGCCCCTGCGCTCTGAGCTCAGCTGAAATAGTTCTTATTTTTTCTATAAGTCTGGCCGCATACTCGATCGCGTTCACTGCCTCAGGGACCATGGAGGAGTGTGCCTCTAGGCCTTTTAGTTTGCAACGGGTAACACGCATGCCTTTATGCCCCGTCATCACCTGCATCCTTGTTGGCTCGCCGACAAAACATCCTGCTGGTTTAATACCAGCGACCTGAAGGTCTTTAATCAGGGTTTGGACTCCAATGCATCCTACCTCCTCATCGTAGGTAAAAGCCAGGTGCAGGGGCTGTTTTAAATCGCTCGCCATGTAGGCTGGTAGCATGGACAAAGAGGCCGCGATAAATCCCTTCATATCAACCGCTCCTCGGCCAAATATTTTTCCATCAGCAATATGTGCCTTAAAAGGATCTGTATCCCAGTTCTGTCCGTCTACGGGTACTACATCCGTGTGCCCGCAAAGTACGATGCCCCGGTGAGGCATATCGCCAAAAGTTGCAAATAGATTGGCTTTTCTTTTTTGAGCATCATAAGATAGTCGCGAGTGGATCCCTAGCGAGAGCAAGTGATCACGAACAAACTCTATGAGTCCCAAATTAGACTCTCTGCTTGTGGTGTCAAAAGAGACCAATGTTTTAAGAAGCTCAGTGCATTTATCAATTGTGCTGATCGTTGTCATCAAATAATATCCTTCTTACTTTAAATCGTTTAAATGACACGCCGATAGATGTCCCGGCGCAACCTCCACCAACGCGGGAACCTCATGTCCGCAACGCTTAAAGGCGTGCGGACAACGTGGATGAAAATGGCAACCCGAGGGCGGATGCAAAGGCGATGGAATCTCACCCTTTACAGGATTAAACTTTTTACGCTCCAAGCGTATCACAGGCATCTCAGCTAAAAGCGCATTGGTGTAGGGATGATTCGGATTTGAGAAAATCTCTGAGGTCAAACCCTGCTCAACCACGCGCCCTAAATACATAATGACGACTCTGTCCGTTAAATGGCGTACAACCCCTAAATCATGGCTTATGAATAAATAGGTTAGATCTTCTTC
>DAIUEA010000138.1:0-5485 GCA_036845365.1 Limnohabitans sp.
ACTTTGTAGGTGGTGGGAAATCTAAGTAGGTGCTGCTCGTCCATCTTAGGGGGATCAATGATCCTGGCCGGGCTGAGCAAATTGATCGGATCCATACGAGCTTTGATGGCTTTAAAAGCCTCATAGATCTTCGGCCCAAATTGCCACTCAATCCACTCACCCCTGCAAAGCCCATCCCCGTGCTCGCCGCTGTAAGCGCCCTTGTATTTTGCAACCAGCGAGGAGGCCTCTGTAGCGATGGCCCGCATTTTTGCCGCCCCGTCCCGTCTCATGTCCAGTATCGGGCGCACATGAAGCGTGCCAACGGAGGCATGGGCGTACCAAGTTCCATGGGTCCCGTGCTTTGTAAATACCTCAGTTAAAGCGCCCGTGTACTCGGCTAAAGACTCCAAGGGTACGGCGCAATCCTCAATGAAACTAACGGGTTTAGCATCCCCTTTTAGGCTCATCATGATGTTTAAGCCCGCTTTTCTTACTTCCCACAGATTTTTTTGTGCACCAGGGTCGGACATCTCTACAACGCTGTTGGGTAGTCCCAAATCCGACATCAACTCAGTTAGCTCTTTTAGTTTAGCCAACAACTGAGGCTTTGAGTCTGCGCTGAACTCGACCAACAAAACAGCAGCAGGTTGGCCGTGGTTGATGTAGGGCGACAAAGCGGTTTTTATAGTGGGCGCAAATGCTGGATTTTCCAGACTCAGATCGATCATTGTTTTGTCAACCAATTCGACTGCACTGAGCAAAGGTCCACCCATTTTCACAATATGCTGGGGCGCGTCCATGGCGGCGTGAAAGGTGGGGAAATTCACAACCCCCAGAACCTTAAGTGAGGGGGTTGGACTGAGCCTTAGCTTTAAAGATTTGGTAAGCGCTAGGGTTCCTTCGCTACCGATCAATAGGTGCGCCAAATTAACCAATCCTGAGGTGTTATAGGGCTTTTCACTTTGAGGGTGAAAGATATCTAAGTTGTAGCCGGCCACTCTGCGCATTACTTTAGGCCAACGCTCCTCAATCTCGGTCTCCAAACCCAAGGCGAGGTTTTGAACGTACTTGGCAAGGTCTAAAGCTTTGCCGCTCATTTGGTTTAAGTAGCCCAGCTCCAGCGATTCTCCTGAGCTTAACCACACATTAATGCCTTCGACGTTATGCACCATATTGCCGTAGGCCAGGCTTCGACTCCCACAGGAATTGTTACCCGCCATACCCCCCAAAGTAGCCTGGGCGCTGGTGGAGACATCGACTGGATACCAAAGACCATGCTCTTTCAGGCTTGCATTTAAGTGATCTAAAACAACTCCGGGTTCCACCTCAACGGTGCCGGCTTTAAGATCGAGTTGACTGACTTTATTGATGTGCTTACTAAAGTCAATGACCAAACCGACTCCCACGGTTTGACCGCATTGGCTGGTACCCCCGCCTCTCGGCACAATGGGTACATTTAAATCCCTACAAATATCAAGTGCAACTTGAACGTCTTGGATTGAGCGCGGGGCGAGAACACCTGTTGGAAAGACCTGATAAATAGAAGCATCTGTGGCGTAACGACCTTTGTCTGCTGCACTCCAAAGGACCTCTCCCTGGGTCTCGGCTTTGAGTCTTCTGTGAAGCAGTTGGGCAATATCATTGTCCACGGGTAACTCAGTGGAGGAACGAATTAAATGTTTGGCAGCAAGGGGAGCGTTCATGAAGATTACTTTTAGATCAAATAATTATTCGGACTTTACAAGTGACGGACTCGTTCTTGCAACCCAATAGGTTGCTCCCAGCGAACCGTATTTCTCGTGGTGTGGGGTATTGGCCTTTAGATGAAAAGTTTGTCCAACTCTTAGGTGCTGAATTTGTTCACCCACTGTTAGCCACATCTCCCCCTTGACCAAAAGAGCGTCCGCCGTAAAGGGGTGAGAGTGTTCCTCAATAACCAAATTAGGCGCCCAATCTCGAACCACTACCTCGGTGCAGCCTTTTGCTAGGTGATTTAGTTTGTATTCTTCAAAACTTGGTAGACCGGGTAGGTTCATTTTAAAAATCCTTTTATTTTTATAATCTCAAAGGAGAGTCCTTAATATGTCAATTTCGGATAGATTAGGACAACTAAAACCCAACGAATTCTAAATCTCCATTCAGTCGCCAATTACAGCACCGTCAATTGCCTTATTTTGAACAGGAGAATACGAAATTGAACAACTTTAAAGCCGCTTGCTGAGCAAAAAATAACTAAGGTATTCCTGCATGATAGCCCTACCTCGCGTGTGTAATAATTATCTCAGCTTTAAAACAATCACTTTCATGCTAAATTTAGATTTTCACCCCTCTGGTCGTCATTTCTTACAAATTCCCGGCCCCTCTCCTGTCCCAGAGAGGATCTTAAGAGCGATGAGCCTGCCGACCATTGATCACAGGGGGCCTGAGTTTGGGCGTCTTGGGTTAAAGGTTTTAAAAGACATTCAGCAGATTTTTCAAACCACTCAACCCGTCATGATTTATCCGGCTTCTGGGACCGGTGCGTGGGAGGCCGCTTTGGTCAATGTACTGAGCCCAGGCGACGAAGTACTCATGTACGAAACGGGTCATTTTGCAGCGCTTTGGCACAAGATGGCGACTCGGCTTGGGATTAAAACTCAAGTTATCACTATGGGGGGCGAGTCAGATGGCATACCCAACGCATGGAGACACGGAGTTCAAATCGACCTCATTGCTGAGCAACTTAAGAAGGACTCTTCGCACTCAGTTAAGGCAGTTTGCGTGGTACACAATGAAACTTCAACAGGCGTTACGAGTAACGTTCAGGCGGTTAGAGCGTTACTGGATGAGCTAAAGCATCCTGCACTTTTGATGGTTGATACGATCTCTGGTCTTGCGTGCGCTCCTTATAAACACGATGAGTGGGGAATTGATGTCTCCATCAGCGGATCTCAAAAGGGGCTTATGCTCCCTCCAGGAATAAGTTTTAATGCGCTTTCGCAAAAAGCAATTAACGTCAGTAAAAACGCCAAACTGCCCAAGTCTTTTTGGGCTTGGGATGAAATCATAGAACTCAACAAAACTGGTTATTGGCCCTACACCCCCAACACGCATTTGCTGTACGCGCTCAGCGAGGCTTGTGACATGATCTTAGATCCTCACCACGGCGGGCTTGATGCGGTGTTTGCTCGCCACAAACGTTTTGCTGCTGGCGTAAGAGCTGCGGTAAACGCTTGGGGCCTACCCATTCAGTGCGCAGACGAAAATGTTTACTCTCCCGTCTTAACGGGCGTCATTTTGCCCTCAAGTGTTGACGCAGATGCGGTTAGGAAAGTTATTTACGAACGCTTTGACTGCTCGCTGGGCACGGGTCTGGGTAAGTTAAAGGGCAGGATGTTTCGCATCGGTCATCTGGGCGATACGAATGATTTGACGCTTATGGGCACGCTTGCTGGGTGTGAGATGGGATTAAAACTAGCCGGCATCAAAGTCCAAGGGGGTGTTCAAGCGGCCATGGATTTCTTCAGCTCTAACCCAGTACCCATACCCATACCCATACCCATACCCATCCCCAAGCCTAATCCCATATAAGCATAGGCCAGGGAGGGGGGGTGAGGTTGGCGCCCATTAATGTCCGTGCCCCCTTAAACTTTAAGCTTGCGAGTCCCAAAGAACGCTAGTGGTCCCATCCGTATTTAGACGCTTGGTTAGCCGCTCTTGATCACCCGCTCTACCTTGTTGATCTGATGCAGGGGGTTCATCTGTTTCATCACGTTCATCAATAAACCGACGAGAGGTTTCTCCAAATATTGATACAGAAATAAAGAATAAACAAAGCTTAACACACAACCTACTGCTATAAAGAACCAAGCAATTTCCTCACTTTCAAGCTTCAGATAGAACCAAATACCGCTCAACATTATTATCACTGCGAAGTGATTTAAAAAGAGTGCGTAAGATGAGTTGCTTAAAAGGTGTATGAATTTGGCCTTAGAGGTGAAGGTTTCACTTGATTTGAGACGAGTTGAAAAGTAGAAACAAATAGAGCTCACAACTGCAATAAGAACCCTAGCTCGAGGCTCATAAACAAATGAGCCAAGCGCCAATGTGAGTGTAAAAATAAACACACCTAAAGCCAACCTTTGCTCTGAGGCCCAAAACGCAAGCAAGCCAAGACCATACGCTCCAAAAAAGTAGACTGCGTAATCATCCAAATCGGGCTTTAAATTAAAGAACCAAAACGATGAAACACAAAGTGCACTAAAGACGAAATAATGCGCATACAAAAAATTTTTAGCTCTTATGGCATTCAAAGCCCACAAAATTACGATGGTAGTGATGAAGAGTTGCAAGTCAATTGCAACGTACCAAACCCCCACTGTTAAGGCGTCAATTTGTAAAATATTTTGAAGAAAAAATAAATGCCCAATGAACTTTAGCCATGAAGGCTCGCTAGGCAGCCAACTCTCGCTACCCTGCTGAAGGGCGAAGCTGTCTATTGGGTGACGCATCAGTTTAGCGGCCAAAACAGTCAAAACCAACGCCACCCCATAAGAGGGTAAAAGTCTGAGGTAGCGCCTTAGTATCATCGATAGGGGGGAGATAATTTTCTTGGACTGTAGCGATCTCGCGACCAAATATCCTGCGCTAACCAAGAAAACCTGAACCACCATGCGGGCGTCTTGAAATAAAATGTCCACGACACTACCCCACCTAATTTTGAGCGCATCGGCCATGGGGCTGTAAGCTGCAAAGTGGTGCAAGACGATCAATTGGGCTGCGACAGCTTTGAACAAATCAACGGTTAAGGAGCGGACTTTCAAGGGCTATCTTGCTGGGAGTTGGTGGTGATGAAAATGTTTTTTGCTTTATCGAGAGAGACAGAAACAGAGCCTGAGATTAGATTAAATTTTAAATTTAATTTTAAATTCAGGCTTTAGATTAAGTTTTAGATTAAGTTTAAGATATGCCCAAGATTTAATTTGATTTAACTTCAACCCAATACTTTGCCCGCCCTAGATTCTATCCACCAAGGTCACTCAGGCCACCCAACCCCGAGACAAGAGAGCAAATCAGCTGTTTTGCCCTGGATAGAGTTGGGGGAGCCTTTGCCACTGGCACATACTGCGTGGGGGGCTGATACGAACGCGCCAGGTCTCGTAGCCGCTGGCCAGGACCTAAGCCCAGACAGGCTCAAAGAAGCTTATTCCAAGGGGATTTTCCCCTGGTTCAACCACTCTCAACCCGTCCTTTGGTGGAGCACTGACCCCAGAATGGTATTGTCAGTAGATGAATTTCGGATTCATCGTTCGTTCAAAAAAACGCTCATTGCGTTCATATCTAACCCTCGGTGCGAAATACGTATGGATTCGGCCTTTGCAAAAGTCATTGAAAAGTGCGCTCAAAGGGCGCCCAAAACGGGCGAAGAAAACCAAAAGGGTTCAACCGGTACTTGGATTGTCCCAGAGATGCAAAAAGTGTATGGCCTAGCCCACGCTGAGGGGTTCGTGCACAGCGTTGAGAC
>DAIUEA010000139.1:0-5484 GCA_036845365.1 Limnohabitans sp.
AATCGGTAGGGATTGCTTCAAACTCTAAAAGCAATACATTTCAAATGTTTAAATATTTAAATGTTTAAATGTATAAAGGGAGAGGAACTCTCCCCCCCATCACACAGTTATATCAAGTCTTGGGTAAATCTTTATCAGGCTTTGTGGTGTCGTTTTGATCGCCGCCGCCGGAGGTATTATCCAAATCTTGTTGAGATCCGACTGACCCTGATGACCCTAAGGGGACTAATCCCTCTGGGGCGTCTTCACTCAACTCATTCGCCGCGTCCCCGCTTTGAGCATCATTTTCAGCAATCCTTTGGACTCCGCTTAGCTTGGAGCCCTCGTCCAAGCCGATCAAAGTGACTCCTTGGGTAGCACGTCCCATCTCCCTAATCTCGGAGACCCTTGTTCGGATGAGTACGCCCCTATCACTAATCAGCATAATCTCGTCCTTGGCATGAACAAGGGTTGCCGCAACGACTTTGCCGTTTCGCTCAGATTGTTGAATGGCAATCATTCCTTTGGTTCCTCGCCCATGCCGGGTGTACTCAGCAATGGAAGTTCTTTTACCGAATCCGTTCTCTGTTGCTGTTAAAACGCTTTGGTCCTCATCTTGAGCCACCAACATAGCAATGACATGTTGGCTCTCATCAAGCATCATTCCTCTTACACCCCTGGCGTTTCTACCCATTGGACGCACATCGTTTTCATCAAAACGAACTGCTTTACCCCCGTCGCTAAAGAGCATCACATCATGCTTACCGTCTGTCAGAGCCGCACCAATCAGGAAGTCTCCTTCATCTAAGTCGACGGCGATAATGCCGGCCTTCCGAGGGTTGGAGAATTCATTTAAAGAGGTCTTTTTGACGGTTCCCATGGAAGTTCCCATGAAAACGTAATGATCAGATGGGAAGCTTCTGAAAGTACCCGTTAATGCCAAAACCACATTTATTTTCTCCCCTTCATTGAGGGGGAACATGTTAACAATCGGGCGTCCCCTTGAGCCCCTGGAGCCTGCGGGAACTTCCCACACCTTGAGCCAATACATTCGGCCTCTGTTGGAGAAACAAAGCAACCAATCGTGGGTATTGGCCACAAAGAGTTGTTCAATCCAGTCATCCTCCTTAGTAACAGTAGCTTGTTTGCCTCGCCCACCTCGCTTGATGGCGCGGTACTCTGAGAGCGGTTGACTCTTAATGTAGCCAGAGTGAGAGAGCGTCACCACCATGTCCGTTGGGGTGATCAAGTCCTCGGTTGCGAGGTCCTGTGCGTTCATCTCAATTTGACTTCGCCGCGCGCCCAGCTTGGTTTGACCAAACTCTTGTTTAACCGCGCTTAACTCATCCCCAATAATGGCTGACACTCTTTCAGAGTTTGCTAATATGTCTAGCAGATCATCGATTTCTGCCATCACTTCCTTGTACTCATTGATGATTTTGTCTTGCTCAAGACCCGTTAAGCGCTGTAAGCGCATTTGCAAAATCTCTTGTGCCTGTGTTTCGCTTAGCCTGTAAAGACCGTCAGCCCCCATGCCCCAGTCCTTTTGCATGCCCTCGGGTCTGTAATCATTCGCATTGATAGTTGCACCGTCCGCGCGAGTGCGCGTTAGCATTTCGCGGACAATTGCGCTGTCCCAGCTGCGAGTCATCAACTCCGCTTTCGCAACTGGAGGTGTCGGGGCAGCTCTAATGATGGAGATGAATTCATCAATGTTTGCAAGAGCAACCGCCAGTCCCTCTAAAACGTGGCCCCGGTCTCTTGCCTTTCTTAGGTTGAATACGGTCCTGCGGGTGACCACTTCACGCCTGTGCTGCAAAAAGATATCAATGAGATCCTTAAGATTGCACAGCTTTGGTTGCCCGTCTAAAAGGGCAACCATGTTCATACCAAAAGTGTCTTGGAGTTGGGTTAATTTGTAGAGGTTGTTGAGCACAACCTCGGGTACCTCGCCTCGTTTGAGCTCAATCACCACCCGCATGCCTGATTTATCAGACTCATCTTGGAGGTGACTAATTCCCTCAATTTTCTTCTCGTTCACCAGCTCAGCAATTCTCTCGAGTAGAGTCTTTTTATTGACCTGGTAGGGAATTTCATCAACGATGATGGATTGACGTTGTCCCTTATCGATGTCTTCGAAGTGACATTTAGCGCGCATTATGATGCGCCCCCTGCCAGTCCTGTAACCTTCCTTGACCCCTTGCACACCGTAAATAATTCCAGATGTTGGGAAGTCTGGGGCCGGGATGATTTCCATCAATTCATCAATGCTTGCCCCTGGGTTGCGCAGCAGATGAAGACAACCATCGACAACCTCATTCAGATTGTGTGGCGGGATGTTGGTGGCCATTCCAACGGCGATACCAGAGGAACCGTTTATCAAAAGGTTGGGTATTTTGCTGGGTAAAACAAGAGGTTCTTTTTCACTGCCATCATAGTTTGGGCCAAAGTCGACTGTTTCTTTTTCGATATCGGCAAGCATTTCATGCGCGATCTTGGCTAAACGAATTTCGGTGTAACGCATGGCAGCTGCGTTGTCTCCGTCGACTGAGCCAAAGTTACCCTGGCCGTCCACAAGCATGTGGCGCAAAGAAAAATCTTGAGCCATCCGAACAATGGTGTCATAAACAGCGCTGTCCCCGTGAGGGTGGTATTTACCAATCACATCACCCACAATACGGGCAGATTTTTTATATGGTCGGTTCCAGTCATTATTCAACTCGTGCATCGCAAATAAAACTCTGCGGTGCACTGGTTTCAGACCATCTCTTGCATCGGGAAGTGCACGTCCAACGATCACGCTCATGGCGTAGTCGAGATAACTACGTCTCATCTCCTCCTCTAGGCTGATGGGCAACGTTTCTTTTGCAAACTGGGTCATGTGGGCAAACCGTTAATTAGGTAAAACAACGATTTTAGGCCTAGACAAGCTCCATTTGACGTGTATCGCCGGTGCAACAAAAAAGAAATTATTGAAAATAAGCTGTTTTAGGCCTTTTTGAGGGGGTAAGAGGGTTTTGCTAGGTATTTATTCCTTTTTAGCTCATATATAAACCCGCATTTAATTGGAGATGGGCCTCTCATTTTGGTGTTTTAAAAGAGTATGGCACAATAAGATTAAGTCGGTAGGCTATAGAGTCTCACCAATTCGCAGTTCTTCTGCTTTTTTGCCTCTAGGGAGATATATGAGGAATTTGAAATTTTTGGTAATTTGTGTTGCAGCTTCCGCTTTTGCATCAACAGTTGGTGCACAAGACGTTAATAACTGGAAAAACTCTGCTGGTGAAGTTTGGAAGAACAGTTCCGGCGAGTGCTGGCGCAATTCCTCTTGGACGCCTGCCACGGCCTCCCCACTTTGCGACGGTGCAATCACTGCATCTATGCCTGCTCCGCCAGCACCACCAGCTCCCCCCGCCCCTGCCCCAGTCGTAGCAGCCCCAGAGGCAGCAAAACCAGCTCCTCCACCTGCAGCACCTGTAGTTGCTGCAACTAAAGTTAGCTACGCAGCCGATGCATTTTTCGACTTTGATAAATTCGTTTTAAAGCCTGAGGGCAAAGCAAAGCTTGATGATTTGGTTTCAAAAATCAAAGCCATCAATCTGGAAGTGATCATCGCTGTGGGACACACTGACTCAGTTGGTTCAGCCGCATACAACCAAAAGCTATCGGTGCGCCGTGCTGACGCTGTCAAAGCTTACTTGGTTAGCAAAGGAATTGAGAAGAACCGCGTTTACACTGAAGGTAAGGGTGAAGACCAGCCAGTTGCTGATAACAAAACAGCAGATGGACGCTCCAAAAACCGTCGCGTAGAAATAGAAGTCGTTGGAACACGATCAGTAAAGTGATTTAAAAGCCCCTCTATTTGTCTTTGAGGAAACAACAAAATCCCGCTCTATGCGGGATTTTGTTTTGGTAAAGAATATTACAAATTCGGTCTACGATAGTTCTAGATTTAAGAACTGACACTTTTAAATTCGCACCCCAAAAAAATATATGTCCCACACGACTGACAAGCCAACCACCTCTAACGTGGATCAAAGTGAGATTCAGAAGTTCTCCCAACTCGCACACCGTTGGTGGGATAAGGAGAGTGAATTCAAACCCCTGCATGCAATTAATCCATTGAGGTTAGATTGGATAACGTCGCACACCGCTCTTGAGGGCAAGCTAATCGTGGATATTGGCTGCGGGGGCGGAATACTCAGCGAGTCTTTGGCCCGCAAAGGTGCTCAAGTAACAGGAATAGATCTAGCCCAAAAATCTTTAAAGGTTGCAAAGCTACACGCACTTGAAAGTGCTGTTAAAGGACTTGAGTATTTAGAGGTTTCAGCAGAGAGTCTTTCAAAGGAGAGACCTGGGTTTTATGACATAGTCACATGTATGGAAATGCTTGAACACGTACCTGATCCCGCATCCGTGGTGTCTGCTTGCGCTGAGTTGGTTAAGCCAGGGGGATGGATTTTTTGCTCAACTATAAATAGAAATCTGCAGTCTTTTTTGATGGCAATCGTGGGCGCAGAGTACGTCTTGAACCTGCTTCCTAGAGGCACGCACGAGTTTGCAAAATTCATCAAACCCAGTGAGTTAATCGGGTTTGCTCAGTCAGCAGGACTGAATGCCGTGGCTATAACGGGTATGCATCACAACCCCCTGACACAAAGGTATTGGTTAGGGGAGGGTACGAAGGTTAATTACTTCTTGGCCCTGCAAAGACCTCACGTTTAGGAATGCAAAATAATAAAAAAGAGTTTCTATTTTTTTCAAAAGTACAAGCATGTTGAATAACATAAAAGCAGTTTTATTTGATTTAGACGGCACACTAATCGATAGCGCGCCAGATTTAGGGGCCGCTGCCGATCAACTCAGAATTAACAAAGGTTTGTCCCCTTTAGGGCTTTCGTTGTACAGGCCCCACACAGGGACGGGCGCTAGGGGGATGCTTAAAGTGGCTTTTCAAATGGAGCCGGACCACCCAGAATTTGCAGATTTAAAAGAGGCTTTTTTTGTCAATTACGAGCAAAATTTAGTTGTCCATACCGCACTCTTCAAAGGTGTCCAAGAGCTCATCGATTCCTTAAAGGAGAGAGGCTTGGAGTGGGGAATTGTGACCAACAAGAGTGAACGCTTTACAAACCCGATCGTTAAAAAGATTCCTTTGCTCTCGCTCGCAAAGACTGTTATTTCCGGGGACACAACTGCTTATGCAAAGCCCCATCCAGCTCCTATTTTGGAGGCGATGAAGAGAATGGATCTTAATCCACAAGATTGCGTCTACATAGGGGATGATGAGCGAGATATCGTGGCAGGTAAGGCCGCCGGTGTCAAAACGATTGCTGCGGGTTACGGCTACCTTGGAGATGCGGGCGATATTGTCAAGTGGGGTGCAGATATAAATATATATTCCCCCATTGATCTACTCAACTGGTTGCCAAGGTCGTAAAATAAGAACCTTGGGGCTGCATTGGTTTCGACATGGGTTCGGACGCGCTGCAGGGCATGTCGAGG
>DAIUEA010000140.1:0-2849 GCA_036845365.1 Limnohabitans sp.
TCTCATGACCATCGTAGCTTTAAATCAATTGTGGGTGGATGCAAACTTTAAAGAAAGTCAGTTGCAAGATATCCGAATCGGGCAACCCGTGGAACTTCAGGCCGATGTGTATGGTCAAAAAATACTCTTTCACGGAAAAGTCTCTGGCCTAGGTGCAGGCACGGGTTCAGCTTTCTCCCTACTCCCCGCTCAAAACGCAAGTGGCAACTGGATCAAGGTGGTGCAGCGTGTGCCGGTGCGAATCGCCTTAAACCCGCAGGAGCTCGCCGTGCATCCCTTAAGGGTTGGACTCTCGATGGACGTCACCATTGAGACCTTGGACCAGTCCGGGAAAGCCCTGGCGGACGTTCCACGCTCTGCCCCCACATCTGCGACAGCCGTCTATGAGACCCAGAGCACGCGTGCTGACGAAGAGGTCAATAAAATAGTAGCCGCTCAGCTCAGCAAAAGCTCCCCAGCGACTTCAGTTTTAAAGAATTAATGTATGGATTCTAAAGAGCAATATGTTGGACCAAACAAAGCTCATTCAACACAAGCCCCGCCAGATTCCTCCGCGTCCCCTGCCACTGCCCCTGCGGCTCAATCTCCTACACCGCCTGCACAGCCTTCACCACCACCTCCTCTAAGCGGTCTTCAGCTCCTCCTCGGTACGCTTGCGCTGTCGTTGGCCACGTTCATGAACGTCTTGGACTCCTCCATTGCCAATGTGTCCATACCCGCAATTGCAGGGGATCTTGGCGTGAGCCCCAATCAAGGCACATGGGTCATTACGAGTTTTGGGGTCGCCAACGCCATATCAGTTCCGTTGACGGGTTGGTTGACCCAACGCTTTGGAGCGGTTAGGTTGTTTACCACGAGCATATTGCTTTTTGTTTTTACGAGTTTTTTATGCGGATTTGCTCCCTCTTTGGAGCTTTTGGTGGTCTTTAGAGTTCTTCAAGGACTTGCCGCGGGTCCCATGATTCCTTTATCTCAAACTTTGTTGCTCTCAAGCTATCCTGCTGCAAAAGCGGGAACCGCTTTAGCGTTGTGGAGCATGACGACGTTGGTCGCTCCGATTGCGGGTCCCCTCCTTGGCGGGTGGATCACGGATAACTTTACTTGGCCATGGATTTTTTATATCAATGTGCCTGTTGGACTTTTCTCAGCAGCGCTGACCTGGAGTATCTACAAAGAGCGCGACACCGCTGTGCGCAAACTCCCCATCGACACAATAGGATTGACCCTTTTGGTTCTTTGGGTAGGCTCGCTTCAACTGATGCTAGACAAAGGAAAAGAATTAGATTGGTTCTCATCGAGCTTCATTGTTGCTCTGGCATGTATCGCACTCGTGTCATTTGTGATTTTTTTGATTTGGGAATTAACCGAGGAACACCCCGTTGTAGACCTTCGTTTATTTAAGGGACGAAACTTCTGCTTTGGCACTCTGACTTTGTCGGTTGCATACGGATTGTTTTTCGGTAACATCGTTTTGATGCCTCTTTGGCTGCAACAGTTCATGGGCTATACGGCGACCACGGCAGGGATGGCGTTGGCGCCGGTTGGACTTTTTGCGATTTTACTAACCCCACTGGCTGGCAAGAAAGTTGCCGTTTGGGATCCAAGAATCATGGCAACCGCTGGATTTATGGTGTTCGCTTTAGTCCTTTGGCAAAGGTCTCAGTTCAACACGGACTCGGATTTTTATCACATCCTAATACCGACCTTACTACAAGGGGGTGCATTGGCTTTTTTCTTCATCCCACTCACCACAATTTTGCTAGCAGGCCAGCCCCCAGCCCGCATCCCGGCCGCGGCGGGGTTAAGTAATTTTGCTCGCATCATGACAGGGGCTATGGGTACATCTGTAGTTACGACCTTGTGGGAGAGTCGAGCCGCTATGCACCACGCCCACTTAAGCGAGCCTTTGACACAGGTGCAGGGCAACCTCCCGTACACCCTTAATCAGATGCAACAAAGCGGAATGGACACAAATCAGTCTTTGATACAAATTAACAGAGTCATTGATCAACAGTCATTTACGAAATCTGCTACGGATATATTCCTCGGCTCATCCGTTGTTTTTCTTATTCTGATTGGGCTGATATGGCTTACCAAAAGACCTAAGAAGATGGGGGCTGTAGTCGTAAAAGACTCTGGGGGGGCGCACTGATCAATAAACTCTGATTATTAAATACTGAGTTTTAGCTTTTAAGTATCAGAGCTTTTTTTCAAAAAGAAATTTAGCTTTAATTCAATTAAAAGCCGAATAATTTTTTGGGTGTCTCCCACATCAATTTGCGTCTTTCTTCAATTGAGAAACGTTGCTCCACCCACTTCAAAAGCGGCCCATAATCGAGTCTGTAAGGTGCCTTAAGGTAAGGCCAGTCTGAGGCCCATATGCATTGAGAAAGACCAAAAGCACTCACTAATTTATCCACGTACGGGTCGACATCCATAAAAGGGTATCCCGTTTGAGAAAATTTAGCAAAACCAGATAACTTGACAACTGCTCGCTCTTGCTCACCCATTTTTAAAAGCGCTTTAAAGCCGGGTTGATCAATCCCGTTTGCTAAGATGGGTCTGCCGCAGTGATCGATTAAAACTTTGACCCCTGAGCGTTCAATCATGGGCTGAAATTCACAAAGTAAATCGCCTTCAACTTGAAATTGAGCAAAAAGATCTAGATCTTTTAGACGAAATAAAAGGGGCTCAATATCGGCGTAATAAGCCTTGCCGTGCAACGCGACGTTAAAAGCGATGCCCACAACTGAGCCCAATTTCAAATCCATCAGCGCATTCAGATCGCAACCGTTTTCAACAACTGCGATCCCTTTAAAGCGGTCCCCACCTTGCTCAATCGCATCCAT
>DAIUEA010000140.1:2859-5468 GCA_036845365.1 Limnohabitans sp.
GAGTTAGGTCCCACCAAGAGCGCGTGTTCCACTGCGTAGGCGTCCATTAAATGGCTGTAGTACTCCGCCCCCCCCATCTCTTGTCCAGCAGGTTTATAAGGGACCTCCTCAGGATAGGGAAAACGTTTCGGATCGAGAACGTGGCAGTGCCCATCTATCTTAGGCTCTTCGAAAATACTCAAAACAAATGAACCTTGCGTGTGGGATGGGTTACTGTGCAAACGATTTAAAAAGTGGCCGCAATGGCTTTCTGTAGCTCTGGAGTGATCTCAGGGAGCACCCCGTACCATGCATGAAAAGCGGGCCTAGCTTGGTTTAAAAGCATTCCTAGCCCGTTGACCACCTGGTTGCCCCTGAGTCTACTTTGCTCTAACAAAGGTGTCTCAAGTGGGATATAGATCGCATCCGATACAAGTGCAGTTGTGGGAAGCTGTTTAAGCTCAAGAGCTAAGCTGGGTTGGCCGTGCATGCCTTGGTTGGTGGTGTTGACCAACATCGCCACACCGCTTAAGGCGTCGTGGCGCTCGTCCCAACTGATTACTTTCACGACGGGGCCGAACTCATCCGCCAATGCCTTTGCTTTGTCAATGGTTCTGTTGGTTAAGCGTATCTCTTTAGCTCCCTCATTGATTAAGCTTAAGACGATCGCTCTGGCTGCGCCTCCTGCGCCGACAACGGTGATGGGGCCCGCATCAGCCCGCCAGTCTGGCTTAGCATCTTTGATACTTTGGATATAGCCAAAGCCGTCGTTGTTAAACCCGTGGAGTGCACCGTCGGGCTGGACCACGATGGTGTTGATAGCCCCCATTTGTTTGGCAACGGGGTGAACCCAGTCCATGGCTTTCATAGCCTCCAATTTGTGGGGTAGGGTGACGTTACAGCCCGCAAATCCGAGCGCCTTCAAACCTCTAAGCGCGTCTTGCAAATTTCCAGGCTTAACGTGCAACAACACATAGGCGCCTTTGAGTTTGTACTGCTCAATCCAGTGGTTGTGGATCACGGGTGAGCGTGAATGGGATATAGGGTCTCCCATCACGCCAGCTAAAACAAAGGGTTGTGAAGACAAAATCAATTCCTCTTAATGCAAGGTTTAACGCAGGTAAAGTTGAAGGTGAAGCTGAAGCTGAAGATTATTTTTTATTAACGCTTGGCAAAGTCTCAATCACAACTTGTTTACCGTTAACGACTTTGGTCATATAGCTCTCCCTGTCCAAGTCCCCATTGGCGTCAAAGCTCACGTCTAACAAAATGCCAGGGTACTGTTTACTGGAGAGACTAATGCCGTGCATGGCCTGAGCAAAGGCTTTTGAGTCAAACTTACCAATTTTTTCTGTCACGGCTTTCACAATGTAGGCCGCGCTGTAGCCTTTGAGACCGTTGTGGTCGGTGCGAGTTTGGTATTCCTTTTGAAAGGCGAGGTCAAACTTCTTGACATTCGCAGTGGGCGCATCTGCAGTTAAGCCCACGTGCGCAATCGCACCGTTTGCTGCGTCCCCAGCAAGCTCAATTACCTTTTGGCTCGTAAGTACAGTTTCTCCAACTATGGGTTTGGTGTAACCTTGTTTTTGTAGCTCCTTCAAAAGTCTGGCAGCCTCCTCTTCATTGGTATAAACAAACAACGCATCAGAGCCAGATTGACGCGCTTTGAGTACAGCACTACTGAAATCAACTTGACCAGCGTCAGTTGAGATGTCAGCCCCAATTTTGATTCCTTTTGCCTCAAAGACTTTGACGGCTAAGTCACGCCCGCCTTTACCAAAGTCGTTGTTGGTGTAGATGATGTCCACGATTTTTGATTTAAGGTTTTCTGCAATGTAGCTTGCAACTTTGGGCATGGCTGTGGACTGGGTAAAGGAAGTCCTAAAAATATAAGGGTTGCCCTGCTGAGTAATGGAGGCAGCCTCACCGCCCGTGAAGTTAGCTATCTCAGCCCTCTTGGTCTCAGCCATACTGACCAAAATGGAGCCTGAGAAAACAGGGCCTATCACAATATAAGAACCCTCATCTACTGCCTTTTGGGCAAGCCCTTTTGCAACCCCAGGATTAGACTGTGTGTCCTCGGCTATGTATTCTACTTTGCGTCCTAAGATACCACCGCTTGCGTTGATCTCTTTGAATGCCAATTTAACGCCGTTGTTGAAGTTGGTACCTGAAGTGGTTCCAGTGCCGCTCAACTCAACGAGGCCGTAAATTTTGACGGTATCTGCAGCGTTTGCAAGCCCCGAGCAGAGCAAGCTTGAGGCCATCAAACTAGAGAGTGCCAAGGTTTTAATTAATGATAATTTAGAAATGTTTTTCATGTCTCTCTCATTGATTTGGTTTAGTTTTTTTAAAATACTTAATCACTGCCATTCGATCCGTAACAACCCATGGTGCAGGGTGCCAACCGTCAAAGACTGGTTAAGCGTAGCTATAAGATTCTACGGCCCATGGCCGATGTTTTTTTTTAAGATATCTCAAATTTTTAAATAAGTGAGTACTCAAAAAAAGCAAATTAGGGTTTATTCGGACTTGTTCGGGTTTTTGATGGTTTTTGAGTGCTTAAGAGATCAAAGCGCTGTCTAAAGCGCCGCTGTCTTTAAGGGCCTTAACCCAGGACGGCATTTTGC
>DAIUEA010000141.1:0-5448 GCA_036845365.1 Limnohabitans sp.
CCTATCATCAGTTCGCGTTCCCCTTTAAGTTGTTTGGCAATAATAACCCCCTCAAGCTTAACTCCGTGCTTTGCTGCACTTTTCGTGATGCTCTCAAAGGCCGAAGTGATAGCCTCTGATGAGTCTAAATTTAGTTTGACTAAATTGAGTTCAGTTTTATGAGAGACATCTTTCGTGCAGCCTTTTAAAACAACCTGCGCATGCCCCCAGGATTTAAAGATCTTTAAAGCTTCCTCCAAATTGGAACAAAGCGAATGGGACACAACCGGTACGAAATGCTCTTTAAGCAAACTTAAGCTTTGCACTTCATCAAGCATTTTCTCGTTCTCAACTGTTAACACAGCTTTTGGAGGGAGGGGGTTGTTTTTTGTAACCGCTGCAATTAATTCACGGTGACTTAGAAAGTTAGAAAGTGCCTGCACTGCCTCTCCCTCTGTGGGATAAACAAGCAGTCCCTCTTTCTTAAAGTGATCCCCGACTACGGGCTGTGAAGCTGCAATAACTAAAGGCTTGCCTGTAGCTTGGGCAAAGTTCTTTGAATCCTGTGCAAATGCATTTAAATCATACCCAGTCCCTGCAACCGCAATACCGATTAAAAATGCATCTGCAGCCGGGTCCGTAGCAATAGGCGGCAATATATCACCTAAGAGTCTGCTATTGCTCAAAAGTGCCGCGGTAATATCAACGGGATTGGTGGTTGTGGCAAAGCCCGGCAAGATTTTTTTAAGCGCATTTTGCGTCTCATCCAATAGGGGCAGCATGGGCATGTTCTCTGTTGCCGCTGCATCAGCGGTTAGCACACAGACTGCTCCAGAGTTGCTGATAGCAACAAGGCGGCGACCCTGTGGCCTCCAGCCCTGCAAATAAAGCGGAGCTGCGTCGATTAACTCTCTTATATTTTGAGCTCTCCAAATACCGTGATCTTTTAAGAAGGCATCTACAGTCCGGTCCTCATTCGCCAATGCTCCCGTATGCGACTGTGCAGCTTGTTGACCCAAGGCAGTTCTGCCAGACTTAAGCACAACAATTGGCAAATCTCGCGCTCTCGCTATTTGCGCAGCCTTCGCTAAATTCCAAGGATCAGGAATGCCCTCCAAATACAGAATAAGAAGCTTTAAGGCCGGATCCTCAGCAACCACAGACGCAAGTTCACAAGCCGTTACGTCACAGTCATTGCCCGTTGCATGAGAGTGACGAACACCAATTGAGCGATTTCTAAGTAACCCGTAAGGAATCACACTCATAGCACCACTTTGGCTGATGATCCCAAGTGGTCCATCACTGTGGGCAATTTCTGAGAACATCGTTGAAAAACTAGCCACGGCGCCGTTACCAAAGTTAGCCATGCCCTGTGAGTTCGGACCAATCAAGCGCATCCCAGTGAGCCTTGCACGCTCCACCATCTTTTGCTCTTGAAGCCTTCCCTCGCGTCCACTCTCCGCAAATCCAGAGCTCATGATGATGCAACAAGCAACTCCCATGTCCGCACATTCAAATACAGCCTGCACAGCAAGCTCTCCGGGCACCGCAATCACCACCACATCGGGCGTATTGGGCAGAGCTTGTAGGCTGGGAAATGTTTTATATCCTTGTACCTCTGATCGCTGTGGGTTTATCGGATAGACCACACCTTTAAAGCCAAACCTAGCCATATAAGCCAAAGGGCGACCACCAATTTTATTTGGATTATCAGAAGCACCTACTACGGCGATAGATGCGGGATTTAAAGCAATCTTTAATGCTTGGGTTGGATTAAATTTCATATCTTCTTAAAGTAAGGTATTTTCTGATCCTCAAGGGCAATAAAAGAAAGCGTCACAGAGTCTCCAATATCCAGATCCTTGTCCCCGTGCGCCATCATCCGAAATCCCTCATCTAAATCAACCAAAACAATTTTGTAGGGTGCTAGTTCTCTAAATTTAGCATCAGGTGCACGGTGAACCAGGGTCTGCGTAAAAACAAGCCCGCGACCCAAGCTTAATTGAACAAGTGGATTGGTATCGCCGCAACTGGGGCAAAAGGGTCTGAAAAAATACCAAGTGTGCGTGCAAGCCTTGCAGTGCTGGTAATGAAGAGCATTCCCGCCGAGAGTCCAATCATTGATGGGCGCTTTGGTTGGTTTTGGGGTAGATGCAGAGTCCATAATTTCAAACGCTCTCCAATACAAGACTGACATGGGAGGAGAGGACCCCGCCGTCTCCGTGCAAGAGCGTTACGCCAGCCTTAGATGTCTGACGAATCCCAGCGCGACCCGTCATCTGCAGATGCGCCTCTGCCATGTGAGCCATCGCACCAGCCACACCACAATGCCCGTAAGACAACAAGCCGCCGTGTAAGTTGAGAGGCATATTTGAGTTTGCATCAAAGTAACCCTCTCCCGCTAGACGCCCCGCCTGGCCCCGCGGTGCAAGACCAATCTCTTCAAGCAAAATGGCAAGCGTAATCGTAAAGCTGTCATAGATTGCTGCGTATTCAACATCCTTAATTTTTCGATTAGCTCGCTCCAAAGCTCGTTGCGTGCTAGATTGAGCCCCGAAATAGGTTAAATCTTTCATGGCTGAGATATGTTGCTCGCTGTGGTGTTGAGCAGTTCCTGTCATCTTTATTGGATAATTGCCCAACGCCTCATCAGCGATAACAAATGCGCATCCACCATCTGACAGGGGACAGCAATCCAACATTTTTAAAGGTGATGAAATCGGTTTGGAGCTCAGTACCTCATCAACCGTAATAACAGTGTCAAACTGCGCGCCAGGGTGCAGGCATGCGTGTCTTCTCATAGTGACCGCAAGCTCAGCAAAATTGCGTTCATCGGTGCCGTGCTCATACATATACCGGTTAGCCAATAAGCCGTAATAGGCTGGGATGATAGGACCTAGAGAGACTTCATACGTCGGATGACCTACCTGCGCTAGCACTTGCACCGCACTATCTCGGCTTTGCCCCGTTAGCCTATTCTCGCCCGATACGACTAAAACTCGCCTCGCTGCTCCACTTGCGATAAGTTGATGTGCAAGCATAGCCAATGTAAACCCCGTAGCACCCCCCGATTGAACGCAGTGAGCGTAGGTGGGTTTAATGCCAAAAAATTCCGCGAATACCGTCGCTAACATCAAATGGGGCAAAGTCGTTGAATAGCCGCAAATCAGAGCATCAATGTCCCCGCGTACTAAGCCGCTATCGCTCAGCGCGAGCTGGGCTGCTTGACTCATGAGATCTAAAGTCGAGGAGTCTTCGTGCTTGCCGTAAGGGGTCAAGCCACTACCGACTAAGTAACTTACTTTAGTTTGCATAAAATTATTTCACCTAATCAGAGGACTCCAAATAGACGTGTTTGATCATCTCTGAGCCCCTCATTGAAGGTCTAAAAGGATTTTTAAAGTATCCTCCATATTAACTTTTTTAGGCAAAAAGAGGATGCAAATTGAGATTTTTACTCTTGGTGTTATCCCGCAGGAGAAACCCACAACACAATTTAGAACACTAAATTTGACATCCTCACCGACCTTAGTGATGGCTCTGCCCTGATAATGCATTTGCCCTGCACGGTAAACAATTGCACTGGTTTTTAAAAGGAATCCAACCCAAAGAGCGGCAAAGAGCGGCAGTGCCAAGCGACACTCGCCTGCGCAATTTAAGCCAGTAGGAATTGTTTACGCCCAGCACAGTGCTCCTCAAACACAGCCTGAACCGTCTGTGAATGCAAAGACTTGCCCAGCGCACCCGTTCTTTTGTGTAAGGGCCATGTCATGGGCAGAGATAAAAAAAATGCATGGCTGCAACCCCTAGATCAGGAGAATACACTTGTTCATTGGTGGTTAAATAGGCACCGATACCTGAGATTAAATCGTTGCGGGAAAACCCAAATAGCCTAAGCTAAAAAAAGAGATCCAATATATCTGTAGGTTTTGTTTTGAATTTCAATACTCGAAGATGAGGCATAAATAGAAGCACCTATCTTTTATGGCCTACATGATTTCGTTTAAACTAAAAAATTAATTTTAAAAAGGAAAAAAATTGAGTAAAAGTATCGCAAAAAAGAATATTATCCTCGCTCTAATTTGGAGTGCACTTAGTATTACCGTTTGTAGCGCCTACGCGCAAAGCAGTAATAAAGATTTTTTTAAAATCACCCAAAATCAAATCGTATGGCAAGAGGGTGAAAAAGGCGTTCGATCAACTGTGATTTTTGGCGATCCTACTAAGCCAGGCATTTATGTCGTTCGCAATATCTTCCCAGCCGGCATTATGAGCTCCCCCCACACCCATAATCAAGATCGTTACGTGACTGTGATACGAGGAACATGGAACACCGGGACGAGCGCGGATTGGGACCCAAGCCGAACTGTTGCATTACCTGTGGGCTCTTTTATGTTTCATCCAGCAGGAGGAGTGCATTTTGATGGCTCTTTAAATGAAGAGGTTGAGGTTCAGATAATTGGTATGGGTCCAGTCAGCACAGACTTCCTCTATCCTAAGGAAGGCCACTTTGGCAAACCGCATAAGTTGAATTAATCCGACATTTTCCTTTTAACTTGATTGCGAGTGGAAGCCATGCAAAAAAGAGTATGGCTTGTTTGGCTTTACAGATCCTAATTTCAGCTCTGGATCTAATTCACTAAGTGCTTAGGAATTGTAAAGAGAGTGCGAGCGGTTTTATCAATCAGGGGGCAAGATGAGCGCATCTTTGAAAAACCAAGTTGCTTGGATTACAGGTGGTGGCAGTGGAATTGGTTTGGCGGGAGCAATTGAATTGGTCAGAGCAGGCGCTCACGTGATCATATCTGGGCGTACAGACAGAACAAATGCCAGTGCTATATCAACGTTGCAAGCCGAGGGCAGTGCCGAATCTATTGCGCTAGATGTTGCGGACAAAAGCGCTGTTGAAATAACAGTTAACAAAATCTTAGCTAAACATAAACGTATAGATATATTGGTTACTAGTGCGGGTATCAACGCAAAAGAACGTAATTTTGATGTTCTAACTACAGATACATGGGACGACGTAGTGAATATCAATCTCAACGGAGTATTTTACTGCGTTCATGCTGTTTTGCCGACTATGCGACAGCAAAATGGTGGCTTGATTATTAATGTGTCGTCCTGGGCGGGTTTGTATCCCTCCAAAATGACTGGCCCCGCCTATAACGCAACTAAGCGTGCAGTTTTGGCTTTAACTGAATCCATCAACATAGAGGAGTGCAGTCACGGAATTCGCGCAAGTTCGTTGTTACCTGGAGAAGTCGCTACGCCTATTTTGGAAAAACGCCCATTTCCGCCAACTGCAGATCAGCGTGCCCGAATGGTCCAGCCTGAAGATATGGGAAAAGCTATATTGTTCTTAGCGCAAATGCCATCAAGAACTTGTATCAATCAGATGATAGTTTCGCCCACTTTAAATAGGCATTTCACAGGCGGTGCGCAAGCACCTTTAACTAAGTAGCCCCC
>DAIUEA010000142.1:0-5444 GCA_036845365.1 Limnohabitans sp.
GCCTTGTAAGGGCGCCGCTCTACCAACTGAGCTAAGCACCCCACCGTATCTATAATTAATTAAGGGCTTCTTTTAAAGCCTTGCCTGGACGAAACTTTGGAACCTTCGCAGCCTTTATTTTAATCGCATTATGGGGCGGACGCGGGTTGCGGCCCATGCGAGCTGCTCTTTTTGTGACCGCAAATGTACCAAATCCAACTAAAGATACCGTTCCACCCTTCTTTAGGGTTGTTTTAACAGCACCAATTGTGGCCTCTAATGCTCGGGAGGCAGCAGCTTTAGAAATATCAGCATGCTTGGAAATATGCTCAATCAATTCAGTCTTATTCACTTAACTCTCTCCAAATAAGGGCTTAATTTTGTATCTTAAAAAAACTTACAGCAAAATAAAAATCTTTTTCGTGCTGTAACCTTCAAAGTGTTGGCGCAGCGACATAAGAAAAGTAAACATTCAAAGTCCAGATTAATTGTGTTGTCACAGCGCAGAAGTTTTAAATTCTAGTCTTATTTGTTCTGCTTTTGCATTTTGCTCAGCTGAAAAACTGTTCGAAAAAGAAAAGATTATTTAAAATTATTGAAAAATTAGCCTTTATTTAGTAGTTCTGCGATTGACTTACCCATATCACTGGTGCTTGCTTTACCCCCAATGTCTGGAGTTCGGGGGGCACCGTGCGCTGGATCCAACGCTTTTTCAATGGCATTCAATATCGCATCGTGTGCATTTTTGTAGCCCAAGAACTCGAGCATCATTGCACCACACCATATTTGTCCAATGGGGTTTGCAATTGCTTTGCCAGCAATATCAGGGGCTGAGCCGTGTACGGGCTCAAATAAAGAGGGAAACTGACGTGTGGGATTTAAATTGGCACTGGGCGCAATTCCAATAGTACCCGTGCAAGCGGGTCCTAAATCGCTCAAGATATCGCCAAACAAATTACTAGCGACAACCACATCAAAGAAGTCGGGTCGCTGAACAAAGTGGGCCGTTAAGATGTCAATATGAAATTTGTCAAGTTGCACTCCCGGATACTGCTTAGCCATCTCAGCCACTCGCTCATCCCAGTAAGGCATTGTGATGGCGATACCGTTTGATTTGGTGGCACTGGTCAAGTGTTTTTTAGGACGTGACTGAGCCAATTCAAATGCAAACTTTAACACCCTGTCTACTCCGATCCTAGACATCACTGTTTCTTGCATCACAATTTCACGCTCGGTACCAGGGAACATGCGCCCCCCAATACTGGAGTATTCGCCCTCCGTGTTTTCTCGTACTATGTACATATCTATCTCACCAGGAGCACGAGGGGTCCCGTCTCTTCTCACAACGGGCGCAATAATCCCAGGCATCAGTCGGGCGGGTCGCAAATTAACGTACTGATCAAACTCTCGTCTAAATAGGAGCAAAGAGCCCCAAAGCGACACATGATCAGCAATTTTTTCAGGCCATCCTACTGCACCAAAATAAATAGCGTCATGTGAGCCTACCAAATCTCTCCAATTGTCGGGCATCATTTTGCCGTGACGCTCAAAATAATCCCAGCTCGAAAAATCAAAATGATCAAACTGCAAATCAATACCGAACTTTTGAGCAGCTACCTCTAGAACTCTGATTCCCTCTGGCATAACCTCTTTACCAATTCCGTCACCGGGAATCACTGCAATACGTTTTTTACTCATTTTTCTCAGTCCTGTGGGTTCTTTGATTTCTGTTAACTTAAATTAAAAATATTTCTTTACTACTTTAAACATCACACCATTTTTTATTTCTGAGTCTTAACCACGAGCCACACACCCATCACGGTTAACGCCACTCCAAGAAGAGTCATAAGTGTAATAGCTTCACCGAATAAAATCCAAGCCATCACCGCAGTCGTAGGGGGTACCAAATAAAGCAAACTCGTCACTTGCGAGGCAGCCCCCCTTTGTATCAAGAGATAAAACAATGAGCCTGCACCCAGGGTGAGTCCTAAAACCGACCAAGCAAGGGAATAAAAAAACTGTGCGCTCCACTGGATTTGCTCTATCTCCAAACCTGCAAGTGGCAAACTAACCAAAGCGGAAGCCATTAATTGAACGGTATTTGCCGTCCTCACGTCACAAGACTTTACAAATTGCTTTTGGTACAAAGTGCCTGCCGTAATGCTGAGTAAAGCAATCAGCTCTGCCGTAAAACCGGGTAGGTTAACCTCAATGCCCTCGCTCAACTTGTGCGAGACAACGAGTAAAACACCACTGAGTCCTAGCCACAATCCAAGCCACTGGCGCTTTGTGATCAAGTGTTGTCTTGAAGACAGCCAAAAGGCAGTCAACACCGGCTGCAAACCCATAATTAAAGCGGTTAGCCCTGAACCGATGCCGGATTTAACGCCGACCCAAACACCGCCCAAGTAACCGGCTTGAATGAGAGTGCCAGTCACCCCCAAATGTAACCACTGTTTGCGCTCAGTTGGCCAAGGTACCTTGGCGAGAAAAATCCAAGGCAGAAAACACAAAATAGAGCAAATATAGCGCAGCTCTAAAAATTTAAATGGGGGTGACAAAGGCATGCCGTAGCGAGCGACAATAAAGCCAGTGCTCCACAACAACACGAATAAATAAGGCATCACCTCGATCCATGTGAAATTTAGCTCAGTCTTAGTCATTGAACTTTATCGCGAATGTGAGGGATCGCCTTTTGTAAGTAATAAATCATCGACCAAACTGTCAATACGGCAGCTATCCAAATCAGATACTGTCCCAAGTAGCCCGTGTTCAAACCCCAAAGGATGTTGCTGTCGTAGAGTAAAAAAGGAATCGCGATCATTTGCGCCGTTGTTTTTATTTTGCCAAGCATATGCACTGCTACGCTTTTGAGAGCACCAATTTGCGCCATCCACTCTCTAAGAGCAGAAATAGCGATCTCTCGGCCTATGATGATGAGAGCCACAAACACATCAGCTCGCCCAAGGTGCACAAGCACCAATAAACTGGAGCAAATCAAAAACTTATCAGCCACCGGATCTAAAAATGCACCAAAGGCAGAGGTTTGGTTGAGCTTTCTAGCCAAATAACCATCAAGCCAATCCGTTAAAGCAAAAACAATGAACATCACTGTTGCAAGTGAGTTGCAAGTTTGGATTTCAAGGGGCAAATAAAACACGGCCGCCAACAACGGAATTGCAATAATCCGAGTCCAGGTTAAAAGGGTGGGTATGGTGTAAAACATATTATTCATTCGTAGACTACTTTCGCCTGGCCCATATAGGCTTGATGCGTCCAACTTGCAATTGCCGCGTCACTTGGGTAAAAGCGGGCACTGTGACCAAGTTCTATTTCTGCTTGAATATCGCCCCTTAGTAGATGCATTCGAACACCCAATCCTTTGACGAATTCGCCGTGCTCATTTTGCTCTTTTTTCGGGGGAAACTCTTTGATTAAACCCGCTACATCTGGGCTTGAGCCGTTTACAGTTAGTTTTAAATATTTCCCAAACCTGCACCTTGCTTGAGCTAAATCCCAAACTTGTTGAATGCTCACTCTAAGCGCCCCCCCCCCGGAGAAACGGTCTACCTGGACCCGAGCCATGACGACGATCAGCTCGTCTTCCTTGAGTATATTTTTGTGCGCATTCATCAAAGCCTCATCCATCGAGGCATCCAAAGTGAGTGTTTTGTCATCCAACTTAAAAAGAGCTAATTTGCCTCTTTGACCCGTTATAACCCTAAATTCGCTGATGATCCCAGCCAACAATTGGGGCTCTTTGGACTCGGTTATATCTTTGAGTGAGCGTTTAGCAAATCGTCTCACTTCGCCCTGAACTTCGTCAAACAAATGACCCGACAAATAAAATCCCAGTGCGGCTTTTTCTTGAGCAAGTTGTTCACGAACTCCCCAGGGTTTTTGGGTTAGCAACTCGGGCTCCTCATTCATTGAGCCCACACCGTCGTCATGGCTGTCAAACAACCCCCCCTGGTTGGCGCTTGATTCAATTGCCGCGGCGTACTCAAACGCTCTCTCAGTGCTTGCCAACAAGGTTGCCCGGTCTCTGTTAATACAATCAAAGGCTCCGGCTTTAATGAGTGCCTCAACGGATCTCTTATTCACCTTAGATCGGTCTACCCTCTTGCAAAAGTCAAACAGGCTTTTAAAAGGACCCCTCTCAATCCGTTCACCGACAATGGAGTCCACTGCCTGTTGTCCCGTACCTTTAACGGCTCCTAGACCGTAGCAAACGATTGCACTCGAGACTGGCCAAAAGTGATACTGTCCACGGTTGATATTTGGCGCCTCAAACTCAATGCCAAAGCGTTTGGCGTCCTCAAAGAGTATGCGCAACTTATCCGTGTTGTCCATCTCAATGGTCATGTTTGCACAAAAGAACTCAGCCGTGAAATGCACCTTAACCCAGGCAGTGTGATAAGCCAAGAGGGAGTAAGCTGCAGCGTGCGATTTATTGAATCCGTAGCCAGCAAATCTCTCCATCAAATCAAAAATCTCATCAGCAGTTTCTACGCTGATACTGTTTTTGACAGCTCCGTCCCTAAATATTTGACGGTGTAAGGCCATTTCCTCTACTTTTTTCTTTCCCATGGCTCGTCTGAGCAAGTCCGCACCTCCCAGGGTGTAACCCCCCAAGACTTGAGCAGTTTGCATCACCTGCTCTTGGTAGACCATAATTCCGTAGGTCTCTGAGAGCACTTTCTCAACCAACGGGTGGGGGTAGACGACCTCTTCTCTGCCGTGTTTACGTGCGACAAAACTAGGAATTAAATCCATGGGTCCGGGTCGGTACAACGCGTTCAGTGCGATTAAGTCCTCTAAACGGGTGGGTTTAGCGTCCCTGAGCATGCCTTGCATGCCTCGGCTCTCAAACTGGAATACCGCCTCTGTTTTTCCCTCTGTAAAGAGTTGATAGGTCTGCGCGTCATCCAAGGCAATATCTTCGAATGCAAAATTCTCTTGGCCAGGGTGTCTAGAACGTATCATCTCTTTTGCGCGCTCTAAAATGGTGAGCGTGGCTAGGCCTAGAAAGTCAAACTTCACCAGTCCCGCGGCCTCAACATCGTCTTTGTCAAATTGGCTAACCGCTGAATCACTTCCGGGTTGTTGGTATAGGGGACAAAAATCCGTTAGCTGGCCCGGGGCAATTAAAACGCCTCCAGCGTGCATGCCAATGTTTCGGGTTAGACCCTCTAAATTTTGGGCGAGTGAGAAAAGTATCTTTGTCTCCTCCTCTTTGGCCACTCGGTCTGAGAGCAAAGGCTCAGCCTCTAATGCCTTTTCAAGCGTCATATGCACGCCTGGTTTATTGGGTATTAGCTTGGCAATTCCGTCGCAAAAAGAATAATTTAAATCAAGCACACGACCAACGTCTCTTATTGCGGCTCTCGCCGCCATGGTGCCAAAAGTAACTATTTGAGAAACCGCATTTCGACCATATTTTTGCTTAACATACTCAATCACTC
>DAIUEA010000143.1:0-270 GCA_036845365.1 Limnohabitans sp.
CCCATATATTGATCATGACAAGGGAGAGCACTAAGACCGCGCTCAAACAAATAAAAACAAATCGCCATCCCATGATTGGCAACACCCACTGAACCGGTAGGGTTGACATCAACATCCCTAAAGAACCAGTCATTAAAAGCCATGAGTTTGTTCTCATTTGAGCTATAGGCGATAGCCACCTTCTAGCCCCCGTTAACGGCGCCATTAAACAAGCGCTCACACCAACACCCGTTAAAACTCTCGCCAGAAGTAATTCGTAAAAATCACTCG
>DAIUEA010000143.1:280-5414 GCA_036845365.1 Limnohabitans sp.
AAATATTGCTTTTCTTGTGTCTAATAAATGTTGAGTCATATTCCTTCAAATTGAATAGAGGCCAAGAAAGTTTCTGCTACGTCAGGACTTACTTTTGCTTTGGTAGGTTTGTAGTATCCGATTTGATAAATATTATCTCCGTAGCCAAACCAAATGAACTGAGCATCAATGCCCTTGTTCCCACTGACCGAGGCGTATTTACCCTGCGCGGTTAGCTGAGCTTTAATTTTGTCCCACTTTGTGTACTGAGGCTCTCCCTCATATCCAAGAGCTTGCAAGCTTGCCTTTCTAAGGAGCTCCATCCAGCTCTCAACCTGCACGGCGGTATCGACTTTACTGGTTGTAGTTCTTTTAGTATTTTTCGCAGCGCCAGCAGGAGATACGTTGATATAAGATACAGTAAACTGTTGATTTTCTTTTTCGCACCCCATCATCGTCACCTCAACAGTGCCGTCCCTTGGGTCTTCGCTCAACGGTACCTGACGTGTTGCCTCGTTCGGTTTACAGGGCAACCATATTTGTAATCCTGTTTCTTTGACGCTAATTTCTCGCCAATTCATCCCTTGTGAGCAGGCTGTCAATGCGGCCAACAAAACCCCGCAGGAGTTCATCAAAAAGCTATTTTTTTTCATTATTTTTATGTCGCCCTTTTTTGCCAATACTTTATCAGTATATTGAGGAACATTTCTCTTAACCCAGACCGAGCACTTTGTTTCTACAATGTTGTGTTTAAATGTCTTAACTTATTCAATTTACCCAACCTCTTTTATGAACTCTCTTGACGGTATTCGCGTTTTAGACTTGTCCCGCGTTCTTGCCGGGCCATGGTGCACTCAAACTTTAGCTGATTTAGGTGCTGACGTAATTAAAGTCGAAAGACCTGAATGTGGTGATGATACTCGTGGCTGGGGCCCCCCTTTTTTAAAAGACCCCTCTGGTCAACTCACCCAAGAGGCAGCTTATTACCTTGGAACCAACAGAAACAAAAAATCCATCACGTGTGACATCGCTCATCCAGAGGGGCAAGCCCTTTTAAAAAAACTCGTGCTGGAATGCGACGTTTTTATCGAAAATTTTAAAGTGGGAGACATGAAGCGTTACGGCCTTGATTATGACTCCTTAAAACAAATCCATCCCAAATTGGTCTACTGTAGCGTTACTGGTTTTGGCCAAACGGGACCTTATAAAGACCGCGCAGGCTACGATTACGCCGTCCAAGGAATTGGCGGACTTATGAGTATCACGGGGGAGCGAGATGATTTAGGCGGTGGACCACAAAAGGTGGGCGTTGCAGTTGCAGATTTATTTACGGGTATGTATGCATCCGTTGCAATACTGGCGGCCTTGCGTCATGCCAGCATCACCGGTCTCGGCCAATATGTCGATATGGCTTTGCTTGATACCCAAGTCGCAATGCTCGCTAACTTGGGCGCTAATTATTTGATAGATGGTCAATTCAGCGGCAAGATACCCTCTCGAATGGGCAATGCACACCAAAATATAGTTCCCTACCAAGTCTTTGAGGTCGCACCAAATTCCGCAGGGGAGAGGGACTATATTATTCTCGCGGTTGGCAATGACCGTCAGTTTGCAAAGTTTTGCGAGGTAGCTGGGCGCGATTGGCACAAGGACAGCCGCTTTGTATTAAATCAAGATAGAGTTAAAAATAGAGATCTTTTAGTTCCTGAGCTGGAGAGGTGCTTAAAGACTCGATCAAAACAGAGTTGGTTAACCGCTTTAGAAAACTCAAAGGTTCCGTGTGGAGCAATCAACAATTTTGCAGAGGTATTCTCTGACCCACACATTCGACATAGAGAGATGGTTCAAAAATGGAACCATCCCCTTAGACCCGAGATTGAGCTAGTTGCCAGTCCTATTAAATTATCTTTAACCCCCGTGCAGCAAAAAAATCCGCCGCCAACCCTTGGACAACACACAGATCAAGTTTTAAAAGAGCTACTCCACTTAAGTGATCAACAAATCGATTCCTTGAAATCAGCTAAAGTTTTATAGTGCATTTAACAAAAGAGTCGAGTCCACACAACTTAGTGCGGCTCGGTTTCTTTTAATCGCAACCTGTACTGGGTTTAGTTTCTCCACGGACACAAAGCGTTACGACCAATAGGGTGAGACCAGTTAATCCAAAAAATGCAATGCTTATTATTTAGATTTAAAGTTTTCGTGACAGTTTTTACAAGCACCGCCTGTTGCGCTTACAGCCACCTTCAAATCTTCTAATTTACCTGTTTTTGCAGCTGTGGCTAGTTTGCCTGACTCCATCATTAACTTAGCCTGCGCATCCTTAAATTTCGCAGTTTCTGTCCAAATTTCAGGCCTTGCTTTGGTTTCTCCCTTGTCTGTCCCCTCAGCGAAACCAGCCCAAGGAAGCTTAGACAGCTCCTCCACTGCAGCTGCTCCCTCAGACGCAATTTTTGCATCGTACGGTACATTACCTTTCACCATGGATGCGAGCTGGTCAAATTGTGCATTCATCACCACAAATGCGCTTTTCCTGTATTTGATGGCATCCTCTGGTTTATTGAATTGTTGTGCATTGACACTCAGTGATGCACCCATTATCAAAACCAAAGTTCCTGCAAATTTTTGAATCGATCTCATGTTATTCCTTCATAAAAAAATGATTTCAAAAAAAAATACTAACTCACCTTCCCCCATCTGCATAATAATACTACGCTCATCCACTTTTTTGCGAAGCTTCGCCATTCCTCATTCACAAGATTTTTACCCTTATGTCTACTTTAAATGCTTTAAAAACCATCTTGGTCTGGGATTTACCCACTCGACTCTTTCACTGGCTCCTTGTTCTTTTATTTAGTCTTCAGTTTGTCACAGGTTCGATCGGTGAAGATTGGTTGGTTTTGCATTCTTACTTGGGATACGCAACACTTGTTTTGATTATTTTCAGAATATTTTGGGGAGTATTTGGTGGACACTGGTCTAGATTCAGTTCTTTTTTTCCAAACCATCGTTTTTCCCAGCCCAGCTCAGCCAACAGCAAACCTTTTAGTCAAAAATCCCCCTCGCCGGGACATACCTGGCTAGGATCACTCTCAATAACAGTGATTTTGATAAGTCTACTCGCTCAAATTACCTCAGGTCTTATGACCAACGACGACATCTCTTTTGCCGGTCCATTTACTAAGCATGTCAGCAACGATGTGGTTGATTGGATGGGTTGGTACCACACTGAGGTTGGTTATTACTTATTACTATTTTTAGTTGCCCTTCATATATGTGCTGTTGCCTATTATCAAATAATCGGCGTTAACCTAACCAAACCCATGCTTAACGGTCATAAGGACGTTGAGACCTCGCTGGAGGTCTCAACATCTGACACTTTAAAGCAACGACTATTTGCTTTTATGCTACTGGGTCTTAGTGCTTTAATGGTTTTTTTACTTTTGCTCCTTGCGTAGATCCCCGACTCTTACAAAGGGTTTTTAATGTTTAAGTTGTGAGAGCATGGTAGCTGCATCACTCACTTCAAACTTGCCTGCCTCTTCAACGTTAAGCGTTATAACCTTTCCGTCCTTTACGAGCATTGAGTATCTGTTGCTTCTAATGCCCATCCCGCGGGCCAACAAATCTAACGTCAAACCAGCTGCTTTAGCGAATTCTGCACTTCCATCTGCAAGCATTCTTATTTTGCCTGCAGTTTTTTGTTCCCTGGCCCAAGCACCCATTACAAAAGTATCGTTTACACTCAAACACCAAATTTCATCTACGCCTGAAGCTTTGAGTTCTGCATATTTTTCTAGGTAACCAGGCACGTGCTTTGCTGAGCAGGTAGGTGTGAAGGCACCAGGAACAGCAAAAATGGCAATTGTTTTACCAGCAACCGCTTTGACCACTTCTACTGGATTCGGCCCAATACTACAACCGCCTTCCTCTACCTCAGAAAACTCCATTAATGTCGTATGAGGAATCGTATCTCCAACTTTAATCATTTCTAGTTCCTTTATATTTTGAATCTGGACTGTTACTGCTCAATTGATGACTTCAATTGGCATCGGCTATAACCTTTTAAATAACGCTCATCAAAGCGTCCATAAAAAAACGGCTCATAACGCATTAGCATTATGAGCCGTTTTTGTAGATACGCCCGCGGGGAGCGTAAATTATCAAACCATTACTGCTTTCTCAACTAAACGTGTTGCAACCCAATTTTTGGTTTTGGAAATCGGACGACTTTCAGTGATCTCGATTACGTCGCCTAAATTGAACTCATCTTTTTCATCATGAGCATGGTATTTGCTCGATTTAGCAACAATTTTCCCGTAAAGCGCGTGTTTGACTCTACGCTCTACTAGAACTGTTACAGTTTTTTCTCTTTTGTCACTCACAACCTTGCCAATCAAGGTGCGATTGAGGGATTTTTTGGCTTCCGTCATGGTCACTCCTTAGTTGTTGCAAGCTTTTCAGCGAGGATGGTTTTAGCACGCGCGATGCTGCGACGTGTAACGCTTAACTGCGACGTATTGTTCAGTTGTTGAGTTGCTTTTTGCATTCTCAAGTTAAAGTGAGCCTTTTGCAGAGACTTTACTTCCTCTGTTAACGCAGATGTATCTTTGGCTCTTAATTCAGATGATTTCATAGTTAGTTTCTCCTGAATTATTGACCGAGCATGCGCGCCACAAATGTGGTTCGCAAAGGCAATTTAGCTGCAGCCAATCGGAATGCCTGGCGTGCCAGCTCTTCTGGAACACCTACAATTTCATAAAGAATCTTACCAGGCTGAATCTCAGCTACGTAGTACTCTGGATTTCCTTTGCCGTTACCCATACGAACTTCGGCAGGCTTTTGTGAAATCGGCTTATCTGGAAAGATACGGATCCAAATTCGTCCACCGCGTTTGATATGTCTTGAAATAGCACGACGTGCAGATTCAATTTGACGAGCCGTCAAACGGCCACGATCTGTTGATTTGAGTCCGAAGTCCCCAAATGCAACGGAATTACCGCGAGTTGCAACACCAGTGTTGCGACCCTTTTGTTCTTTTCTAAACTTACGCCGTGCCGGTTGCAGCATGGTTATTCTCCTTGACCGTCCGCAGCCGTGCCAGTGGATGCGGGCGCGCTTATTTTTCTGACGCGCTTGACGGTAGTTTTAGGGG
>DAIUEA010000144.1:0-5299 GCA_036845365.1 Limnohabitans sp.
ACACTCAAGGGCGCAACATGGGGGAGCCAAGCTTTAACGTTATCTTCTAATCTGGCTAAGCGCTGCAAAAGTTTAGGAGAGGGGTCATAGATAGCACTTACGTCCGAGCTCACCAAGGAGGCTTTAACTTCTACTTTTCCCCTTCTAAGGTGGGTGTTTAGCTGTTCTCTGAGAAAGGGCTCGAACTCTCTTAAATCATCTTGCAATTTGAAAGAAAGATCCAAGAATCGGCTGTTAACTGAGCGAATCTCCAAACCGATGCGCAGGGTTGACACGCCTGGATTGTCGGGCTCTGTAGAAAGGCTGGACTGGCCGCTGGCGTAACCCGTCATGCTGTAGATTGGCATAAATGAATTTAAACGTAGTAGATTTTTGAGTTGTTCCTCAATTATCCTATACGGATAATCCGTTTTTCAAGGAATCGCCCAAAACACAGTTATTGGAAGACAATAAGATCTCCAAGAATTCTTTTATTTTTTAATTATGTCAACATTAATCCCCGCCGTGACCAGTCCTGTGAGTTCCTCCAAGCCGTTGAGGCAGTCAAGAGCCTTTGACTCGCTCAGACAGGTCAAGATCACAAGAGGTTACACAGTGCACGCTGAGGGCTCGGTTTTGATTGAGTTTGGTTTAACAAAGGTTTTATGTACAGCCTCGGTTGAGGAGAAGGTGCCGGGTCACAAAAAAGGATCCGGTGAGGGATGGGTTACTGCAGAGTACGGAATGCTCCCTCGGTCAACCCACACGCGCAGCGACAGAGAGGCGGCACGCGGAAAACAAAGTGGTCGGACACAGGAAATACAAAGACTTATTGGGCGTTCAATGCGAGCAGTGTTTGATCTGGGTAAGTTGGGGGAGAGAACCATACACCTAGACTGCGATGTTTTACAGGCTGATGGGGGGACTCGAACGGCAAGTATTACCGGCGCATTTGTTGCGGCCCATGACGCAGTATCTGCTTTGATTGCCTCTGGGAAAATCTCGGTCAGCCCTATAACTCAAAACGTAGCTGCTATTTCTGTTGGAATGCTAGAAGGTCAGGCGCTCCTTGACCTCGAGTACGTAGAGGACTCAGCCTGCGATACGGATATGAACGTAGTGATGACGGACGAAGGTAAATTCATCGAAATACAGGGCACAGCGGAGGGCGAAGCTTTTTCCAAAGAACAGATGAACCACATGCTAAGCCTTGCAGAAAAAGGGATTGACGAATTGATCGTTTTACAAAAGCAAGCACTATCTCAAAAACTAGTTTAAACGTTAAATGATGAAAGTAGTTTTAGCTTCCAATAACAAAGGAAAATTGCTTGAGCTTGAGCAAATGTTTCAGGACATGCCCTTGGAGTTATTGAGCCAAGCACAGCTGGGGATCAGCGAGGCGCAGGAGCCGTTTCACACTTTTGTTGAAAATGCGCTGGCAAAGGCCAGGCACGCCAGCGCTGAATCCGGATTGGCAGCGCTGGCAGACGACGCTGGCCTTTGCGTTGATGCATTTGGGGGAGAGCCGGGTGTACAAACGGCTTTTTATGCCACTCGCTTTGGCTACTCTAAGGGGGACGACAACAATGTAATTGCGCTCTTAGAGCAGATGCAAAATATCTCTAACAGAGGAGCAGCTTTAGTTAGCACCCTGGTAGGGGTCAGGCACCCAATGGACCCTGAGCCGTTGATTGCGGTCGGACGGGTAGTGGGGAAGATTACGACAAAGCCCATTGGATCAAACGGTTTTGGGTTCGATCCTGTGATGTGGATCCCAGAGTTTGGGAAAACGTTTGCCGAGCTCAGTACAGAAACTAAAAACAAAAACAGTCACCGAGGTCGAGCGGCACAATTGATGAAGTTACTCATCCGGCAGAGTTGGTTGCCAAAAACGTGACAAAACCCCCGACCATGGCCCAAGGACACAAAGCATTTGATGTCCAGCATTTGATGAGGGCTGGAACGCTAAGCATTACAAGTTTGCCGTCTCTTTGCTTGTACATACACCTGCCCTGGTGTATGAAGAAATGCCCCTACTGTGATTTCAACTCTCACGCCCTAAGAGCGCAGGAGTCGGGTACGGTTTTAGCAGATGAGGTTGAGGACCGTTATGTAAAAGCGCTAATTAAAGATTTAGAAGCATCCTTACCCTTAATATGGGGCAGACCAGTCCACAGTATCTTTTTCGGTGGCGGCACTCCTAGCTTATTCTCCCCCAAGAGCATAGAGCGCTTGATCTCTAGTGCCCGCTCCTTGCTGACGCTACTGCCGGGCTGCGAGATCACTCTTGAGGCAAATCCAGGAACCTTCGAGCGGGACCGTTTTAAAGCCTTCAAGGAATCTGGAGTTAATAGGCTATCGTTGGGTGTTCAAAGTTTCAATGACGAGCATTTAAAGGCGCTAGGCCGAGTGCATGACAAAAACCAAGCGATAGCTGCCGCATCAGAAGCGGCTCAAGTGTTTGACTCTTTTAATCTAGATTTAATGTATGCACTACCCAATCAGAGCCTACAAGATTTAAAGCTTGATCTCAAAACAGCACTAGATTTTTCGCCTCCTCATCTCTCCATTTATCATTTAACAATAGAGCCCAACACACTATTTGCCAAATATCCACCTCAATCTCTGCCCTGTGAGGATACGGCCTATGAGATGCTGGACTTGATCGCAGAGGTTGCTCAGGGTAGGGGTCTTAATCGGTACGAGGTATCTGCTTTTGCCAAGCCAGGTCACAGGTGCACGCACAACCTAAATTACTGGCAATACGGGGACTATTTAGGTATTGGGGCAGGGGCGCATTCCAAGCTCACTTTTGCTCACAGAATAGTGCGTCAAATTAGGCACAAAGAGCCTCAAATCTACATGGACCAAGTAGATCTAAACGCGCAAGTCGCAAAGTCTGAAGAGGTTTTAAGGTCCGAGATACCTTTTGAATTTATGCTCAACCTTTCTCGACTTAAAGATGGTTTTAACTTACAACTGTACTTAGACCGAACCGGTATGCCCCTAAGCTCCATCGATTCCGGTATTCAAGAGGGTGTAAAAAAAGGGTTGCTAGAACGAGACATGATGCAGGTTAAGCCGACTACAAAAGGATTCGATTTCTTAAGTGATCTACAAAGCCTCTTTCTTCCGGGGTAGAATATGGACCTCAACCTTAAGGAAGCGTGGCAGAGCGGTTGAATGCACCGGTCTTGAAAACCGGCGAAGTTTTACGACTTCCGTGAGTTCGAATCTCACCGCTTCCGCCAGAATAAAAAATGGCTCAACCCAATTAACGGGGGACGATGCAGTCACTTAGGCGGCTATCTTATATTTGGCCGTAATGAGGTTTCCGTTGATCACCTTTTTCTCAACGAGCTTGATTGATTTAGATTCTTTTTTTTATTTCACCAAGAAGTAGATTAATAAAAGTCTGCCATCCCTTGCCCATAGAGTTATAAAAAGCCAAGTTATCGCTATCAATTCATAAAGTAACTTGTTCCTTGGTGCCGCCACTTAGTGGCCGACCTTGCCCACGAGTTAGAGTTGGTTTAACCTTAGCCCACTGCTTATCTGTGAGGGGGGGCGTGAATCAGGATCAGACTTTGCGGCTTTTGTAATTGCCGCATCCTCTTTGGCGCTAGGTCTAATTAGTTTCTTCTTCATATCTATCAATCTCACGGCTATTGGCTTATCTCAAGTTAATGATTCTGCTGCTTACTTTTGTATCGATATAAACTACAAAATACAAAATACAAACGATGCTTCATTGGTGCCAACGCAAATCAATGAAGCTCACCATTATCTTTTCTGTTATCAATCCATCTTAAAGCATCAGCCCAATCTAAAAATTTAGACTCAGACAGAGACAGGCCGTGTTTGTCAAAGTTAATGCTGTCTTTTTTAGGATCAAACGGCAATTTAATTTATATTTTTGTAGCTAATTTAATTTAGGGTGTTTAACAAATAGGATTAGACATCCTAGACCCTGGTCGATTCCGCACCAGGCGACCGAAATCCAAATAATGCACTGCTTCTTGCGGAGCATTATCTTTGGTAATGGATGATATAGCCACTTAACAAAGCGTGCGTTTTAGCGTACTTTATTTTAAAAGAAGTGAAATCATGATCACATTAACCGCAAATGAAGCTCGTGCAGGTCTCTATCGTTTGATTGATCAAGCAGCAGAGTCACACAAGCCAGTAGTCATTTCTGGTAAGCGAGCAAATGCTGTTTTAGTTTCTGAAGAAGATTGGAGCGCTATTCAGGAGACGCTGTATCTATTGGCAATTCCAGGAATGCGTGAATCAATTAAAGACGCTATGGCTGAGCCTATTACTAAAAGTAAAAGGCATTGAAGTGGTGACTTGGAATTTAGCTTATTCCAAATACGCAATAAGGATGCCAAAAAAACTGTCTGCAGTAGGCCTTAAAGATAATGCTCAGGCTTTATTGGGTATTCTAGAATTAGATCCTCTCCAAAATACGCCGCCCTATGAGAAATTAGTTGGCGATCTAAAAGGAGCTTACTCACACAGAATTAATATTCAACATCGCTTAGTTTATGAAATTTCGGGTAAAGAGAAGACAGTACAAATCTTAAGAATGTGGACCCATTACGAATAAAGTAGGCATTAGTCTAATTGCGATTTAGAGATCCTCGGACCTGGCCAAACCCGTACATTCCAAGGCAAGACCACAGCTTGCGACAAATTGCCAATTGTCATAGCCTTATACTTATACTTTAAAGCTTACCATCAAGTCCTAATGTGTAGGCACATTTACCCAAAATCCCGTTCCCGGACTGAGTCCCGCTGATGTAAAGGCCTCATAACCTTGATTTTTCAGGAACGTAATCAAACTCCCAGAACTATCTAAACTGGGTGAATAAAAATACCACGTAGCATTTACCGGATCCCAAGCCCAAAGACTAATAAGGTTATTTGCTATAGTTCCGGTTGTTGGAGGAGCGATACTAAGTCCGTTGTTGAATGAAGAGGGAGTTTTAGTTTGCCCAATCGATATTAAACTCCAACCGCTTCGCAGTGCTAGATTTCCAGTTGATAAAAAATTACTATTGGTAATCGCATTTCCTGAAGGCAATTGCAGTGCAAAGTTTGAAGCAGCATTTAGCCAAAAACCATCACCGGGGTTAATTGTTGTCAAAATCTCATAGCCTTGATTTGAGGCGTATGTAGAAAGAGAAATAGGAGTCATTGAAGGCGAGTAAAAAAACCATTTTGAATAGGTGCTATCCCATTTCCATACGCTGAGCACTTGCGAGGAATCGCCAAAGAGATTGGCGACCGAGAGATAGTTATTGAAACTATTACCAAT